>NZ_QOSA01000004.1:0-55680 GCF_008368795.1 Bacillus sp. BF2-3 | reverse complement strand
CACATCCATCAACTTAAGGATTTAGACTATTTTTGAAGTTAAAAGCACGTTACTATTTTCTTATGTTAATGAGAAAGGGTGACGTGTTTTTTATGAATATGAATCAAAAACAAGAATTATCTTTATTCGCTGAAGAGTTATATCGATATATGTCTCCCGCTACACTTAATCAATTAGCCATAGAAGCAGGCGGAATGAAACGAAAACGTAAGTGCCACGGGCACCATTTCTTATCTTTGTGTGTATGGCTAAATCAACAAGTTGCTACTACCTCTCTTACTCAACTATGTAGTCAATTAGAAACTTCAACAGGAGTTTTATTAAGTCCGGAAGGACTTAATCGGCGATTTAACTCTGCTTCTATAGCCTTCTTTCGAACTGTATTTACTACACTTCTACAAGCTAAAATTGGAGGCGTATCTAAGATTTCTCATTCTCTTTCTTCCTACTTTGAGCGCATTCGCATCCTTGATTCTACAACCTTTCAGGTTCCAGATCGATTCGCATCTACCTATCCTGGTGCCGGAGGATGTAGTCATAAAACTGGTGTGAAAATTCAACTAGAGTATGACTTGTTGAGTGGGGAATTTTCTGATGTGAAAATTGAACCAGGAAAACGAAGTGATCAGGCGTATGGTGCGACTCGAACAGGCATGATACAAAAGAATGAGCTGTATATTCGTGACTTAGGATATTTTCGTCTACAAGACTTTAAGTCTATTCAAGACAAGCAGGGGTATTATTTATCTCGTCTTAAGTTACCAACTAAAATATATAGAAAAGAGTTCGAAACAGTGGTATTTAAAACAAAACCCTCTCAATTGAAACCGGTATATATACAAATTCATTTGGAAGACATTATGAAACAACTACAACCTGGCCAAGTGTATGAATTACACGATGTATATGTAGGGAGTAAGGACAAATTGCCTACTCGTATTGTAGTTTATAGGTGTACCGAGGAGCAAAAACAGAAACGCCTACGTAACCGAGCTATTCGTGAAAAGAAAAAAGGAATTACATATACAGAGCGTACAAAGCTTTTACAAGGTATTACGGTATATATGACAAACATTCCTACGGAATGGGTACCAAAAGAGAAAATCTATGATTTATATTCATTACGTTGGCAAATTGAGCTTTTATTTAAAATATGGAAATCTTGGTTTCAAATTCATCGTTGTAAATCTATTAAACAAGAGCGATTAGAATGTCATCTTTATGGGCAACTCATTAGTATTCTATTATGTTCTTCTACTATGTTTAAAATGCGAGAACTTCTATTACGTAAGAAACAGAAAGAGCTAAGTGAATATAAAGCGATGTACATAATTAAGGATTATTTTTCACTTTTTTACCAAGCATTACACAAAAACACCCAAGAATTATCAAAGGTTCTCCTTCGTCTGTTTAACCTCCTACAGCACAACGGACGAAAATCTCATCGATACGAGAAAAAGACAGTCTTTGATATTTTGGGTGTTGTCTATGAGTATACCACTTCTACTCATCAGGTAGCATAGTAAAAAATTGAAACCCGTCAGGGTTTATTTGATATGCCCGCTTTTATAAAATCTACAAAAGATAATAAAAAACTATATGGAAAGACCGCATTTTGTTTGAAAATATACCTTAAGTTGATGGATGTGTGGCGGACCCCCATTTTCAGCTTGTTTCAATTCCTTTCTTACTAGATATCCACTCATTTGCCCATGTATTGGCGGAAAAATTCTATTTGTTCGTTGTTAAGTATTGTTGCTTCGTCTTTTCTTAAGTCAAGGTGGAATACATGACCGCTAGCTTTGTCATTATGACCATATTCCTTGTAAATATAATGAAGTCCTGCAGATTCTAATTTACTAAGGAAAACAGGTTGAATCCCAACCAATCCATCATTAACACTACAAGTCACAAAGGACGGAGGAAAAGATGACGTAATGTTTGACTGAAAATCCATTTCCTTTTCATATTTATAAATTTCTGTTCCAAGGTAGTCCTTCATCAAAGCATTTAAAAGACTCCTGTACCATTCTTTCGTTTCTTTGTTTTTTATTCTATCGAGAGGATCATACATTCCGTGGTTTAATCCCATTGCTTTTATTTTTATATCAGGCATTTTGAAGTCAAACAGTTTTGCATACTTTAAATTAGTTATAATTGCTGCATACTGACTTGCAATCTGGGCTCCCGCTGAATCACCTACAATAAACAAATTATTTAAGTCCATATGAAACTTTGTTGAATTATTCTTCACCCAATGAAAAACCGAATTTACATCTTCCAGAGTCGCTGGAAATTTATATTTTGGTGCAAGACGGTAGTTGAAGTTTACTACCGTAAACCCGTACTGGGCTAAATTCATGCAGTAAAATTGATAAGCTTCCTTGTTCCCGTACACCCAGCCACCACCATGAATCGATATAATTACTGGCAAAGGTTTGTCCGTATCCTTTGGATAATACACGTCAAGCAAATGGTCTTCACTTTTATCCCCGTAGTAATCAAGGTTGTCAAACCTTTCGATATTTTCTGGAGTAGTTAACCCTTTATCTCTTTTAGCATCACCCTTTTTAAATAACACATTTAATAAAACTGATGTTAATGACATTTTTCCACACCTCTTTTTGTGCAATGAGAATTACTTAACGGATTATTTTGTTTTGGGGATTATATTTCGATAGAAGAAATAATTTATTCTTGTTCTATTAATCCGCCCCTTTAATGGAATAAGGAATGATTATTTGTTCCTTTCCCATAGCTTTCTATAGTCACCTTTAGGGAGGCATATTAATTTACTAAAAGAATACCATATTAATTTGGATAATGTAGTATCATTAGATTCTTTAAGATCACTAAAACTCTCTTGGTGTTGTTAAAAACTAGGAAATCGTTTTAAAAATGGGCTTATCGTTGTATATCCGCATTTTCCTGATGGTATCCCATGCTCATCAACTCAAGAATTTTATAACACCCCAAAACAAAAAGTCATTAGCTAACGAGCCCATGACTTTTTATATGCTATATCACAAATAATCTGGGAACACTTTACAGCCCTTTTCTTGCTCCATATCATGTCCAAAGAAAATAATCGGATTTTCTTTCCTAACAACATCTTTTAAACGTTTTATTGAAGATAAAGCTAAATCCGAATTAAATCCAGCAAACGGTACTTCATCTTCAAAGTTTTCTTTCGTATATGATGCATCAATAGTTAGTAACACTGGACCTGATTTTTCCGTCTCAATTAATAATGACTGATGCCCTGGCGTATGTCCCGGTGTATATATTAATTGCACACCTGGTACTACTTCATAATCCCCTTCAATTATTTTATAGTTTAAATTCGGCAATATACATTCTTTCAAATATTCCTTTCTGTGGAGTGCTACCTCATATTCAGCACGCTGTACAATAATTAGTGTATTTGTAAAAACACCATTTCCTCCTGCATGATCAAAATGCAAGTGAGAACTAATGATATAAAGAAGATCTTCTGGCTCATATCCGGCACGCTTTAAAATATTTACGATCCTATCGTTCTCATTCATTTTTGGTAAAACTTGTCCTTCAACCCTTGTCACTTTCCTCATTCCACTTTTTTAATTTCTTATTAAATAATTTGATAATAACTCCATAAACTAAACTTACTTGTATCCCATAGGAGTGTATTATTCTTGAAAAAAAATTGGATAGTCCTCATTCTTTTAATCATTTCTTTTTGTTCCACAGAAATACCCATATATGCTTTTACAGATAGTCGTAAAGCGTATGAAAAAACAGGGAAGGTAATTTGGGAAGTAAACGCAAAGGAAAAAACAGTTGCGATAACATTTGATGATGGGCCTCATCCTGTTTTCACCCCACAAATACTTGATATTTTGGCTAAATACAATGCGAAAGCAACTTTTTTCGTAGCAGGTAATAAAGCTACAAGGTTTCCCTCTATATTAAAAAGGCAAGTAAAAGAAGGACACGAAATTGCTAATCATACTTATAATCATATTTATGATAAAAATATTACCGTCGCTAGATTAACTGCAGAATTAGATCAAACGGATAAAATTATCAAGCAAATCACTGGTTATAAACCAACTCTTTATCGTCCAGTTGGAGGCCTTCATAATGATTTAATTATTAATACAGCTATGCAGAATGAGAAACTTGTTAATCTATGGTCATGGCATCAGGATCCTCAAGATTGGAGAAATCCAGCAGCTAGCAAAATTTCTAGATATATAACAAAAGGTGTTAAACCCGGCAATATTATTCTACTCCATGATTGGAATGGGAGTGAATTTTCTCAGACCTCTCAGACAGTTGAAGCTTTAGAAAGTATCATGAGATATTTATACAGAAACGATTATGAATGTGTAACAGTATCTGAAATGCTCTATCGTTCCATAAAAATAATTCCCTCCTCCTTTGATCCTTTTTATTAGTGAATCTAGGCTTATTTACGGAAATTTATGAGAATTTTCTAGAGGATAATATTTTTAGTAACTTTACATACTAGAGATTATAATGAAAAAGGAGAGACGATATGTCTCTCCTTTTTCTCCATGTATATTTAAAGTTAGCGATTAACTCCACTGCCAAGTTGTTGTTCAGCCATTCCCAAAACGCAAATTTTTTGCATTTTGGGGTAACTAGTTCTTTTAGCATAATAGCGATGTGTTAGTTCTAAAAACTCAAGATAGCTTTAGAATACTCTTATAGTTGGTCAAGTACATGAACTAGACATCTAATTATTTCAGAGGATTTCTCGATTTGCTCTGCATCAAAATCTGAAAGGTTCGCATTAAGAATATGTTTTAGTTTTTTCTCTCTTTCTAAGTGACAATTTAAACCACTAGGCGTAAGTTGGACATTGACAACTCTCCGGTCGTTATTTGAACGAACACGCTCAACGTAACCAGCCTGTTGTAATCCATTGATTAATTGAGTAATACCAGCGGCGGTAGTTTCTGCTCGATCAGCTAATTCTTTGACTGACAATTCGCCTTCTTCAGCTAATACTTTAAGGGTTCGAGCATGGACCATTGAAACTGCCCCTAATGTACGAGTAGCTCGCCCTCTTAAACGTCCATCGGCTGCAGTCAAACTATATATAGCCTGACTAAGTTCGTCTATCGCAGTTAACTTATTTGAAGAATTTGTCATAACATCACCATTTTCTCATTAACTAAGTACTTAATTATACGAAATTAACATTAACATATGAAAAAGAGTAGAGTCAAATTAAGTAGAAACTGACTATTCATTATCCAAGCAATATTATATATGCTCACCTTAAGTCATCAATAAAATAATAAAATGACTTGGTTTGTAGTCTTGACAAAAGTACATATTATACTTCATTATTTTAGTTAAGTACTTAATCGTTAAGTACTTAACTAAAAATGTAAAGGATGATTATTATGACTCAACGTTCACAATCTCAAGGATGGGCTTTAGATATAGCCCTTGCACTTGGTGGGTTTGATGCTTTGCATCCTGAAGCAAAGGCAACTATGGAACAGTTAGGGCACGACCACACTGATTTTGATAAAGTTTTTTCTCAAGTAAAGAGTGGAGCAATGATACCAAAAGCATGGGCTACGGTTGCTTCTCAGGCTCAACAACGCGCAAAACATTATGAACAAAAAGGATTCACCGTTACTGCTCGTGATCTATATCAGCGAGCTGCTGTTATGTGGGGACGTGCACAATACTCATATTTTAATGATGATCCACGAAAATTGGCATTTCGAGAACGTTGTAACGAATGTGTGGCAGCTATTTCATCACTTGGAGGAGGAACAGTACAACGTATAGTACTAGAATTTGAAGGCAAACAGATATATGCACTACTTCATTTGCCCTCAGGTGAAGTTCATAATGCACCAGCAGTAATATTAGGTCCAGGTATGGATATGATTAAGGAAGACTATATACAGATTGCGCAACGTTATTATACGTCTCGTGGTATCGTAGCTCTATCAATTGAAGGACCGGGTCAAGGTGAATCTGTATCTGAAGGTCTAAAAGTTGATTTGACTAATTACGAACGCGCCGTTAGTTGTTATATCGATTTTCTATTAAAACGGCCTGAGGTTGATCCAAAGCGGATTGGATTTTTTGGTATCAGTATGAGTGGGTATTGGGGGATGCGAGCTGCTGCGAGTGATAATCGTATAAACGCTATAGCGACTTTTGAAGGTGTATATGGTGAATTTGATACCATCTTTAACAGAGCGCAGCCGAGTTTCAAAGCAAATTTTATGTACATGTCTGGTTACACGGATGAAGTTGCTTTTGAAAACGAATTGAGTAGCCAGATGAATTTGTGGAAATTGGCGCCAAAGATTACTTGTCCAGTCTTCATGGGAATAGGAGAATTTGATGAACTTACCCGTTTGGAAGAAGCATTAAGTCTTTATGAGTTTGTAGAAGCACCAAAGGAAATACGCGTCTATGAGAATGAATTTCACCCGCTTGGTGGAGTAGCTGCAGAAATTTTTCGTTTTGGTGCAGAGTGGGTGGAACTTGCACTTGAAGGAAACTTTAAAGCTAACCATGATGAGCGTTATTACATGCATCGTGATGGCGGTGTTACTGAAGGGACTGCTTTTCCAACTTATTGGCTTGGTGCCCAGCCGGCGGAAATTAAAGGACGAAAAAAGTGTAATACATTAAACGCTTGTAATAATTAATAAATTTATACTGATTAAAAAAGAAAACAACAAAATAGTATGTAGCTTTTATTTACACTATTTTTGTTGTTTTCTTCAAAATTTAGACTCCTCATAATTATGGTTATTGGTGAGGATATTCAAAGTGCGGAAGACTTCGAATTGACGAAAAACATGGAAGAAAGTGCAGGAAATGTTAAGGAATTTATAAAGTAGGGGCTACATACTATGTTTTTTCTTGAGCACAACTAGCATACATATATTCTCTAGGAATTAAGTCCAGAATTGTGGAGACAGACAATGACAAATCTACGATCTGAGGAACATGACTTTCATAAAATGCTAGGTATCATTGGATGGGATTGCAAGACAAATCAAAGTTCCTATTTTTGAATTTTTAAGCTGATGGATGTGGGGTTCGCCACATCCATCAGCTTAAAAATTTTATAACGCTCTCAAAACGTGTAAAGTTTACATTTTTCATCCATCAGCTTAAAAATTTTATAACGCTCTCAAAACGAGTAAATTGTACATTTTTACCTGGAGATATCAATTTTCTCGTTTTGGGGTATTTGCTTTTCTTAGCTTGATAGCGATGTGATGATACCCCACATCCATCAAGCTAAGAAAAAACTGTGTTCCAATAGGAAAATTAAAGAAAAGAATCTCATTGATTTACCGATGCCAGTATCATAATGAATCCCTCCTTCTCCTCTTTTTATCAGTATTGTTAGGTAAAGGGGGGGCCAGGCACAAAAACAGGTTGTGGAGAAAGTCTTCTTCACAACCTGAGAGTAAATTATATATCCAAATATGACCTGTTCTTTTAACTATTAAGTCTTTTATAATCTGTTATAGTCGATATAACTAGAGTCATAATAAATCCACTGCCCTGTTCCAATTCTTAGCCAGCCGTTCTTTTCTTCATATACTGTAACTTTTTCGCCTTTACTTGTCTTTCTAACAATAGAATAGTTTGTACCTGATCCGCTTCGAACATTTACCCCAATACCATTAATTTGAGCCGTTCCAATTACCTTTTCAACACTACCATTTTCAATTACTTGTAGCATATTTAGAATGAATGTTGCTGTTTCACCACGAGTTGTTGTTCCTTTAGGGTCGTATTGATTGTCACCCTTACCTTTTACAATACCTAGGCCATGCAGTCTTTGTACGTCTTCTTTATAAATAATTTGGTCTTTATCTGAGAATGGTAGGTTTACAACTGGTCCCCATATACCTTTATACTGTAAAGCCTTGTTTACAATAATTGCTGATTCTTCTCTTGTAATAGGTGTGTTTGGGTCAAAATAACCATCTCCTCTACCTTGAATGATACCTGCACTTGCAGTACGTTTAATACCATCTCGTAAAGTTGAATTTGCATCGTATAGGTCTTTAAATGAAGCATCTCCAGCTGGCAGGTTTAGAGATTTAGAGATTAATTGAGCAAATTCGGCCCTTGTTATCGCTCTATTGGGTGCGAAAACCCCGTTTCCTTCCCCTATCATAATACCCCTTCTATTTAACTCTCGGATAGCTTCTTCATACCAACCTCCTGTAATGTCATCTTTTGGTTGATAAAGATCATTATAATACCCCTCAACGCTATTTAGGAATACATCCCATTGCCCATTATTAATCATGTTAGCAGGGCAGATTTTACCGCTCCATTTTTGATGTTTTACAATGTTATTTAACGATACACCAGTTTCTTTCATTAAATAAGCTACAAGTTTCTTAGCGTTATCTACCGCTTTACTGTAGTTTCCGTCACTGTTAACTGCGATTTCAATTGCAATAGATTCTCTATTACCTGGACCATCACCGTCTCCTGCGTGCCATCCGTTCTCGTTTAATGGTAGGTGTTGATAAATCTCTTTATCGTCTACTGTAAAATGCCACGATGCAGTTCTGTCTGTGTTGCCTACTGCTTGGTTATATAGGTATTGGGCGTGGTTTCTAGCACCTGCTCCTACACTTGTATTATCAGTTTCATGAATTGTAATGTACTTTGGACTCATATAGTTTTGAGGACGAATATTATCGTTACCTGCTGGAACAATCCATTCAGTGAATGGAACACCATTTATTGTACTAGAGGTGCTAGGTGATATGGGAGACAGACTACGTTTTGTTCTGCTTGAATTGTTAGGAACAGTTAATGTACCTGTTTCTTCATGAATACCTTCTGAACGTTGAAGACTATCTGCTTTCTTATTGTCGACAGTACCTCCACCACGTCCGTCTACCTCTTCAAAACTAGCTTCAATACTTTTTAAAGCCTGTTCATCTGTTGGTTGAAGTTGGTCTGTGTTATCTTGCACTTGAAGGCTTGTAGATTGCTTATTGTTTACTGATTGTTGTTCCTCTGCAAACGATACCAATGGTGAAGATAATACCGTTAATCCTGCCGTGAATGCTACTACTTTTTTATTAAATTTAATATTCATTTTGAATTTGGTATATCTCACTACTTTAATAGATATACCTTCCTCCTTGTACTTCTTTTAGTCTAAATAATAGTGTGAATAATAGTTTAAATAATCATAGCCTAATCCTCAAAGATAATGGATTAATTTTCCACTTCATATGATAAACCGAAATCTTTAAGTCCTACTAGATATATCAGTATTTCAGAATTATAACACAGCACGATTGCAAAAATATAATTAAATAACATAAATAACCTTTAGTGTATAAAACGGTTCTGGTGCAAAAATCCCAAGGCTCTTACAACTAATATCTTAATCTTGAACATACTGATAGTATGACTCTAAAAAGGAGCATAATCAGTTAATCTATTTTTACACCAAAACCATGTTAGCTCCTATATAAAAAATACACCCCTTCTTTTCATTTTAATATTTTTTTACCTAGCGATTTAAGACCACGTTTAATAACATCATAGAAACTTAGAGATTGTGCCATATGACCTGGATCTACATATTCTCGTATAGCCCGAAGAACTCTCTTAGGTTCCTTAGAAGAAAAGGTGAAGATTCCATTTCTCTTGGTTTCAATAGCATAACGTGGAATCCATTTCCCCTTAAACATTACAGAAGCTATAACGTAATCTACTTCCTCCCACGGAATTTGAATAAATTTACGCGTATCACGAGAATTATAAAATTCAAACCCTTTATCACCAATCATAATTTTCCCATAGTCCGTAAGTCCCGTAAAAGCGGTAGCATCTATTACTAAATCTACCTTTGTATTAATTGATTGAACCATCATATCCACTCCATTTCATTTATCCTATTTATAATTCGTAACTTCAAACAATTAAGTCAATACAAAAAGTGGCTGAAGCGATAATCACCAGCCACTTTTTGTATACGAACTATTATCGATTCACAGGCTACTAACCTATACTTCAATCTCAACAATTCCTAAATAATAAATTTTAAGAATTGAAAACGTGAGCAACTTAAATTATAAAAGTCCGATTACGTGACCAACTACCCCAACTACGAATAATGAAAGAATAATAACAATTGGACTGACTTTTTTCTTCAACAGCCACATACAGAAGAATGTCAGAAGCAATGCAGCTAAACCAGGAATTAATTGATCTAAGTTATCTTGCAAGGTAGTTACTTTTGTAGGTGACAGTGCCATTCCTGAGTTTACTTGTTCAAAAGATTGACGAATCCCTTCACCATTTCCAGGAAGTTTGTCCCACTCAACATACGCACCTTTATCTAACTGAACTTCAGATACAACTGGCTTGAATTTAATTGATACCCACCGTTCCACCAAGGCTGCAAGTACAAACATACCAAGGATTGATGCACCTTTTGTAATATCTTGTAATAATCCACCTGAAAGATCATCAGTGATTTTAGAACCGGCTTTATAACCAAACTCTTGTGTATACCACATAAATCCCCAACGAACCAGATTCCAAGCTAAGAAGAAAAGGATTGGCCCAAGGATATTCCCCCCCATTGCTAATGATGCTCCTAAAGCACCTAACATCGGACGTAAAGTAAACCAGAATACCGGATCACCAACACCGGCCAAAGGACCCATCATCCCAACTTTAACCCCCTGAATTGCCACATCATCAACTTCTGCACCATTAGCACGTTCTTCTTCAAGTGCTAATGTAACTCCTAGAATTGGTGAAGCAATATAAGGATGTGTATTGAAGAATTCCAAGTGACGTTTTAATGCTGCTTTTCGATCTTCTTTTGATTTATATAACTTTTTAATCGCTGGAATCATCGAGAAGGCCCAACCACCATTTTGCATACGTTCATAGTTCCAAGAGCCCTGAATAAATGTAGATCGCCATGCAACGGCTAAGCGATCTCTTTTTGTTAATTGAATTTTTTCTGCCATTTGTCTTCTCCTCCTCCTGAATTAATAATCGTTTAAGATATCGTCAAGCGGGTCACCAGAGTTACCTCCACCACCATTTGAAGAACCACCCATTTTAGAAAGACTCAAATAAATAAGAGCTAAAGCCACACCCAATGCACCAAGAGCAATAAGTGTTAATTGAGAAATCGCAGCTATTACGAAACCAATAATGAAGAATGGCCATACTTCTTTTGTTGCCATCATATTAATAACTAATGCATAACCAACAGCAACAACCATTCCGCCACCAATAGCCATTCCATCAGTTAACCATGCGGGCATTGATTCCAAGAATCCTTGAACGCTTTGTGCAGGGATAAATAAAAGTGCTCCGGCAGGAATCGCAATTCGGATGCCTTGTAAACACACCGCAGCGATGTGTAACACTTCAATTTTTTTTATATTTCCTTCTTCAGCTGCCGTATCCATCATGTGTACAATAGGAACAGCAAGTGTACGAACAATCATTGTTAAGAAAAGTCCTGCTACTGCAAGTGGTACCGCTACTGCAATTGCTGATGCAACACCGCTAACACCTTGTCCGCCTAGTACTAAAATGATCGCTGATGCAACTGATGCCAATGCAGCATCTGGCGCTACGGCTGCTCCAATATTTGCCCATCCAAGTGCAATCATTTGAAGTGTACCGCCAAGAACAATACCAGCCTCCAGGTTACCTGTTACTAAACCGATTAGTGTACATGCCACTAGTGGTTGATGGAATTGAAATTCATCTAATATTCCTTCCATACCGGCTAGAAATGCAATTAGTATCACTAAAATTATTTCTATAGTAGACATTATGATCCCCCATTTCATTTAAATTTGCTATGTAACTACGATAATTCAACCTTCGCTTTTTTTAGAATATCATCCATGTTTGCACGAGAATCATTAGGTACTTTACGTACATCAAAATGAATGCCTTTTGCTTTCATTTTCTCGAAAGCCTCAACATCTTCTCTTCCCATAGAAAGAACCTTATTAACAACAACCTTTCCAGTTGAATGAGCCATAGAACCAACGTTAACTTCTTTAATATCCACACCACCCTCTATAACTCTCAGGACATCTAGTGGGTTTTCAAATAATACCAGTGCATTAGTATTACCAAAACGGGGATCTTTTTCAACTTCAATCATTTTGCTGATTGGAATAACATTGGCCTTAACCCCTGGTGGTGCCGCCTGTTCGATTAATTTTTTACGAAGATCGTCTTTAGACACTGCATCTGAAACTACGATAATACGATTTGGTTGTGTAGACTTTGTCCAGGCAGTCGCTACCTGACCATGCAATAAACGAGAATCCACACGGACTAAAACGAACTTGATTTTCCCATCACCAACTACTGTACCGGGAGCTAGTCTGCCTTTTGATTTTCCATCTTTAGCAACTGCGATATCAGTATTTTCTTTGGGTTCCAGCTCTTCAGGTTTAATTCTGACCCCTTCCTTCGCTGTTTTAATGATATGTGCTGCGATCTCTTGAGCAGACGTAATTGATAAACGGGATGCATAAGCTTCAATCACCATTGGTAAGTTCAAACCAGCAACGATTGCCCAATTGTCTTTGTGTTCTTCATACAAGCCATTAGCTTGATTGAATGGAGTACCGCCCCATAGATCGACTAAAAATAATACCTCATCTTGATTATCAAAAGATGCAACTGCTGCTTCCATTTTTGCTCTCAAATCGTCTGGCCCTTCATTTGGCATTAAGGTAACAGCTTTAACGTTCTCTTGCTCTCCAAAAATCATTGCGCCAGATTGTAAAATGCCTTCAGCAAATTGGCCATGGCTTGCTAGGATAATCCCTACCATCTCTCTACCTCCTAAATGTTTCATCCTAATTTTTTTCTGAATTGACGCAACCAACACAACTTTTCTTCTTCATTTCATCAATCTTTAACTATTAAAAACCAACTTTTTCTATCCTTGAGAAAACCACCTCCTAGGCTATTTAAATCTCACTTCTTTTATAAAATTTTGTTTACTACTAAAAATGAGTTTGTGAATCTCCAATTCATCATTTTTCAAATCATTACTTAAAACACATAATTTCTTAGGTAAAAGGTTCATAATCTTATAAAATAACCCACTATAAGAAAACGCTTTCAAAATATAGAAAGAACATACCGTTGAAAATCGTTGTTTCAAATACACTTACTCTAAACCTAACCAACTATAAATAGACTGAGTTGCGTCAAACCAAAATAGGAGTAAAACTCCACTTGCAAATTGCCTTATTGATAAGGAAAACGTTTATCTCGAAAAACATGATTATTAATGCAAACGAACATGACAGAAATCAATTTAAAGTTCTTTCGAATGATAAAAATACCATGTAAGTTTTTAATTACGTATATGTTACTCACCAAAAGTTCAATTGAATGACAGACTATACATATTTATCCTTTTCCTAACTAAAGAAAAGCACTGTTATTCGTATAATGAAATCGATTCCACTTACTAAAAACATTGCCGTTCTATCTGATAAGATGGTTTATATCGCCTGCAAACAAAATTGCAAAGAGAATGGTCTTTGCCTTCTTGAAGTTGTTAATACAAATGGAAATGCACTTCTACTCATCACCTTTCCCTTATACATTTTGGTTAAATAGCAAATAAAAAACAATAAACCTCTCTTACGAATCATACGTTTGCTAGCAGCTGCTTTCTGGAAAACATCTTATACTTGTTAATAGAAGAGCTGGCCCATCGTAAAGGAAAATTTGTCATTAGCATTTTAAATTTTGCTTAAAATGGATATTTTATCAAATTTAGAGAGAGTATGTATCTAAAAAATCACAATTATATTTATAGAATTCTGGCACATAAATATAATAATATGAAAGCAGCTCGTTTATCAGTTCTTAAAAAGTATAAACTCTATAATTCTTGAAAACAGTTATGTTTATATATATTCATTATATCTATTGTGAAAATTTTCACAATAGATATAAATTGAACATTTTATGAATAAAATTTTCAATTTTATGTAGCGTCACATCAATATCAAATTTAACTTATGTAACGTCAACTATAGTAGAGATTGTATTTTTCTAAAAATTATGGATACTTATACACATATCATGATAGTTTGTTATCCTTAGAACAAAAAAGAGACCCTTAAAGGATCTCATAATTAGCTATATTGAAACTGACACACATTTGTCTATTAGAGAGTAAGGCATAAACGCCTAGCTGGAGGGAATGTCATGTATACCAACATAAGAATTTTTCTCAATAAATTTGCCATCAGCAATGCGTAAAAGCATCATAAGAGCGAATCTAATGCCTTTTTAGCCACCACTTTTTTATTTTGGACACTATTAGTATAAGTTTCTAGCTATTTCATCTTTTACTGTGATCCCTACAGCTTCTAACTCCGCAATTTTTTCAGCAAATTGTGGCAGATATCTTTTATGTGCAATTAATAGTTCATCTAGTACACATTTTGCTGTTTTGCCGCTAGGGATTAACGGGTTTATTATAAACGCTTGTAATGCTAATCCGTAATCTCCGGTTACTGCTGCTTCTTCTACACATAGTTCCATATTTTTCATTACTTGCAGCCATCCTCTTTCAGCCGGTTGAAGCGTACCGAAAGCAATCGGTCTTGCTCCTGCAGCACCAATATATGCAGAAACTTCCACAACATCGTCCGGAGCCAAGTCTGGAACAGCACCGTTATTTTTTGTTGAAACTACAATGTGTGTATTTTTATTTGCATAGATGGAAGCAATGGTTTCACATGCTGCATCTGAATAGTGGGCGCCTCCACGTTTAGCCAACTGTTCAGGTTTATAATTTAAGTTAGGATCCTTATACAATTCAAATAGTTCTGCTTCTGTCTGTTTAACTTGTTGGGCTCTTGTTCCAACGTTTGAATCATTGTATTCTTCTAGCAAATGTTCTAACATCTCGTCATAACGGTAATAATAACGGTGATAGCCGCAAGGAATCATGTTCATCTGTTTCAATTGTTCTTTAAAAAACGGAACATCAAAAATATTTGACGGTATACCGGAATCTCCATCATACAATTTATCGATGATTTCGGAAGTTACATCATTTCCCGTCACATCTTTAACTCGATGCCAATGAAAATGATTTAAGCCAGCAAAAGTATATATTAGCTCATCCAAGTTTTTTCCTATTAATTCTGGTTCAGCAATCATGGCATTAACCGGAACATTGCACAAGCCAATAACCCTTTCCCATTTACCATAACGAATAATTGCATCCGTAACCATTCCACTTGGGTTTGTGAAGTTGATTAACCAAGCATTCGGACATAATTCTTTCATATCTTCCACAATGCTTAAAATAATAGGAATCGTTCTGAAGGCTTTGAAAATTCCACCTGCCCCGTTTGTTTCTTGACCCGCCATCCCATAAGATAAAGGAATTCTTTCATCTTTAATCCTAGCATTTAGTAAGCCAACTCTAAATTGGGTAGTAACAAAGTCAGCATCTTTCAATGCTTCACGACGATCTAAAGTTAAATGGACTTTGACATCATATGGAGAAGCGTCCCACATTCTTTGAGCCATCTTACCAACAATTTCAAGTTTTTCCTTTCCAACTTCAATATCAACAAGCCACATTTCACTAATTGGCAATTCTTCATATCTTTTAATAAACCCCTCCATTAATTCAGGAGTGTAACTGCTGCCTCCACCAATTGTTACAATTTTTATACCTTTTGTCATTTTATTTTTCCCCCTTTTTCTCTTTTCATTTTTGTTATCTTTTAATCCCTATTAAGAAAGTGAGCGTTTCTCTTTAGTGCTGTATTTACATAAAAACAAAAAATTTGTAAATTTAATTTAAGAATGGGGATAGTAATATTAAATAGATTGTTACTTCCTCCTTTCTTACCTGTAGTATAAAATAAGGAGAAATATAATCAATATAATAAAGAGGAAATCATTCTTCATTTACATTCTTATTTACAAAATCAAATCAATTTTGTAAATGTAATTTACAAACGGAAATATTAATAGAGGTGATTAGATATGTTACTGATAGAGAAAATGAAAGAAGATATTTTTTCTTCATCTGAAAGTGAAATAATTGTATATTTGTTTAAACAGAGAGAGAATATTAAAGACAAAACAACTAAACAAATTTCTAAAGAAACTTATACTCACCCATCCACCTTAATTAGAATTGCCAAAAAACTAGGATATAGTGGATGGGTGGAATTAAAAAATAGTTTTCTTGGCGAAATTGAATATCTAAATAGTCATTTTTCTTCTATTGATGCTAATTATCCTTTTGACGATCGGGATAGTATCATGACCGTTGCAAATAAGATGGCTTTATTGAATCAGACAACTATTAGCGATACTTTGTCTCTCTTAAATCATAATGATTTGCAAAGGGCAACTAATATGTTGGATGAAGCAACTCATATTAAAGTATTTTCTATGTATCATAATTTATTGATTTGTCATGATTTTAAATCGAAGATGAACCGCATTGGAAAACATGTCAGTCTATGCACAGTTGATCCTCATTTCGAAGCAGTAAATTCTAATACTGAAACTTGTGCAATTGTTATATCTTATAGTGGGGAAAGTGAGGATATTGTCAGTCTGTTGCCATTTCTCAAGAGAAAGAAAGTACCTGTCATTGCTTTAACAAGTATTGGAGAAAATACCCTAACAAAATACGCTGATTGTATTTTGCGAATTACCACTAGGGAGAAATTGTATTCAAAAATAGGCAGTTTTAGTTCGAATGAATCCATCTGTTTTCTTTTAGATCTTCTCTATGCTTGTGTTTTTTCCGAAGACTATAAAAATAACCTCGAATATAAAATTCGTATTTCTAAATATTTCGATCACAGAAAAAGTTCCAATAAAGTTATGCAAGAGGTTAAACACGATAATGTTTAAATAAAGTTGTAACAATTCGTATTATTAATCAGTTAACAATGACACCTCAAAAGGCTTATTTTTTATATTGTAAAGCATTCCACTTAAACTATCGGGTGCTTTAATTTCATTTTCCTTTCCATAATAACAGCTAAAATAATTAGTGGTTTATTTAATTAAAGGGTGCGATTGTGGAGCAACATAGATAGGAAATGATCAAACTTGTTTATAAAAGAATGATCCAACTGAAAATATTAAGAGCGTGTTTTGATCAAACTTTTTTTCAAAACACGCTCTTTTCTATGATCGTTTATCAAGGTTATTAGTATCAATTTGATTAAACTTTATTTTAAAGCAACACCCCCACCATCCGCTTTATCACTTACTTTTATTTCTCCCCCTATATTATAACCAATAGAGGAAGTTATAGTTTTTGTGTCTATCGTATTTATTGGCGAAACTTTATAAAATTGAAAGTTTTCATTTGTTAACTCCATTCCAATGTTATAAGATGAAGCCCATTTTAAAACAGCTGACATATATCCAGCCTCATGTCCATATTCATCTGTTAATCCTTCTACCGATTTATTTGCACTAATATCATTTCCATCGGTTTTAATGACAGCGATTTGTTTATTACTGTATGGATTATCAATTATTGAAACTAAAAGAGAAGTTTTTATTTTTGTTGGTCCATCGAATAGAGTAGAAAAATTATTATATACCTTTGCATTTTGTCCATTTTCTCCAATATCTACAATACTTTCTATTTTTGTATCAGCGTGTGCTGCCGGTAAATTTAAGGTAAAACAATTCCACATTATAATCAAAGTTATAGTAATTTTTTAGCATACATTTTTTATTGTTAATTTAAATACCCCTTTGCATTATATGATCGATAGTAAACGTGGTTAACTAATTACTTTCTAATTGAAGTTTAATATATTAATTGCTTAATAAATCAATTGAAAACATATAGCTCCTATGATTCCTCCTATGGTACTACCAATTATAGGAATCCATGCATATCCCCAATCCGAAGAGCCTTTATTACATATTGGTAAGATTTGATGTGCTAGTCTTGGCCCAAAATCTCGAGCTGGATTTAAAGCAAATCCAGTTGTTCCACCAAGAGAAAAACCTATAGATACTATTAACCCTCCTATTATTATTGGAAGTAGTCCATCTGTAATTTTATTATGACTCATAGCTAAAATTGAAAATACAAATACCGCAGTGCCAATAATTTCACTTAACAAATTGGACGGCCAACTTTTTATTGCAGGGCTTGTAGAAAATACCGACAATATAATTTCTTGATTTTTAGTTTCTTTCCAATGCGGAAAATACTGGAGCCAGACAAATATTGAACCTAAAAAAGCCCCTATCAACTGTGCACCAATATAGGAAGGAACTTCACTCCAAGGAAATAACCCTATACAAGCAAAAGCAATTGTAACTGCAGGATTCAAATGCGCACCACTTATGTTATCTACTATATATATAGCGAATGTAACTGCTAATCCCCAGCCAAGGGTAATTGCAACCCATCCGGAATTTTGTGCTTTGGACTTTTTCAGCAAAGTACCTGCTACAACGCCGTTCCCTAATAAAATAAGAACCAAGGTTCCAATTAATTCCCCCATAAATGGAGACATATTTATGACCCCCTTTGTTATTTCAAAAACCATTGTATAAACACAAGGGCATCATCAGCATCTTCCCCATCAAGAATTACATGTATTTCTGCTCCTCTTTTTACTGCTAAATCGATTAGTTGAAGAGTACTTTTTGCATTAACTTTTTTATCTTTAAATATAAACTGAACTGAACAATCATAATCCCTTAAGCCATCTACAATTTCACTTGCTGATTTTGCATGAATTCCATCCTTACGAGTTACAATTAATTTTCTTTCGATTCTCATAAGATTAGCTCCTTTTATATTTTTATAATGGTTTTCGCTTCAAGTACAGCCTTAAATCTTATATATTTCTTCTAATGTTTTGCCAAACCCTAATTCAACAACTGCTACGTAGGACCCTCTATTGATGGTGAATCTGCTATTTTGATTTAATCACTCTTAATTAGAGCACCTTCCAAATTTATGAATAGCCTCTTGAATTTATCTAATGCTTCAACCTACTTCATCGTTATCTACTTCTCCTGCAGAAACTATTAAAACACTGGAACTTAATTGGACGAGTAAAGCTTTTAAATCTCTTAACTAGTAGATAACCATTAGAAACTAAAGCTATTCCTGCATTACTCATCACAATTGCTCCCTAAGTTCATTAACAATTTCTTTTTCACTTATAAGAGATAAACATAGAGTTTCAAAGATAATAAAAGATGAGACTGCTCCTGGATCTAAATGACCAATAGACCTTTCTCCTAGAAAAGAAGCACGTCCTTTTTTAGCTAATAATGGCTTAGTTTTTTCCATTTGTTCTCTTGCAAAAATGATAAGACCAATAGGTTTTATTTTTTCTCCATTTCTTTGGATATACTTCAAAACAGGATCCCAAACATCAAGCATTGTTTTATCTCCTATCTGAGTTTTTCCCCTTAGACAGATGCCATCTACAGATTCTTGAAAAGCAATCCCCAATTCATTGATTGTAATTTTATTTTTCCCTTTCAAAACACTGCCAGCCCTCAAAAAGGCTGTTCCATATAAAGGCCCTGATGCACCTCCAACCTTTGAAATAAGTATCATTCCAATATCATGAAATACATTTCCAATATCATCATAAGCTGTATATGATATCTTTTTTTCAACCTCTTTAAACCCTCTATTCATATTAATACCATGATCTCCATCACCTATGAATTGATCAAGTTGCGTTAGATTTTTTTTTTGATACTCAAGTTGTTTTGCAGTGAGTTGCATCCAATTGATGATATGTCTTGGTGTAATATACATGTTGCCCCCCTATTGTACTCGCCAGTTAGTCGTATTTGCTGGATCATTAAGCAAAGCAGTTAATTGTTCATCTAATTTTAATAAAGTAATAGAAAAACCGGCCATATCAATCGCTGTCATGTATTCCCCAACATATGTTTTACAGATATCGATACCAATTTTGTTTAATATTGTGTTAATCATTTTATTTAAAATATATAATTCCATTAACGGCGTTCCACCTAAGCCGTTTACCATTACTGCAACTTTGTCACCAATTTTCAATTGCATATCACTTAAAATATGCTCTAAAAGGAGTTCAGCCATTTCATTAGCTGCTATCATACTAATACGATGAGTTCCAGGTTCACCGTGAATGCCTATACCAACCTCTACTTCATTTTCACCAATTTTATAACCGACTGTACCAGATCCAGGTATAGTACACGTTGTTAATGCCATTCCCATACTACGCATATTAGCAATCACTTTATTTGCAACATCTTCAACTTCTTTAAGCGATACACCTTTCTCAGCCATTGCTCTAGCTATTTTATGTACAAATATTGTTCCAGAAATTCCTCTTCTTCTTATGGTGTGTGAACCATTATCAATAGCAATATCATCATTAACAATGACTGTAGCAATTGGGATTCCCTGTGCTTCAGCCATTTCAGCAGCCATTTCAAAATTCATTATGTCTCCTGAGTAGTTTTTTACAATTAATAAAACCCCACTTCCAGCATCCACCTTTTGAATCGCTTTCAAAATCTGGTCTGGTGTAGGAGAAGTAAAAATTTCGCCCATTACAGCAGCATCAAGCATTCCTTTACCAACAAATCCTATATGCGCTGGTTCATGACCACTCCCACCTCCGCTGACAATTGCCACTTTTCCTTGAAATGGACTATTAGCTCGAATAATTATATTTGTTTCAGCCATATTTTGTAGTTTATCAGAATGTGCAAACAACATTCCGTCAATCATATCCCTAACTACTTTTTCTGGATTATTAATAAATTTTTTCATGGCATCTATTCCTTTCCATTAGTCGCCGCTAGTACCCTAACATTTAATTTTATAATTTTATCCCCTCCTACAATTCCCTTTTATTATAAAAACCTATAATGATTTCACTTGGACATTTAGCTTTAAGCCTCCAATTTTATCTAAAAAGATTGTTCCAATGTTTGCTTGCTCAAATTTCCCTTTCCTCATGTGAAGTGCTCCAGTGAATACTCCTTTTTCATGCTCAAATAGCTCACTTTCAATTAAATTAGGGGGGATAGCCGCACAATTTACTAGAATAAACGACTTATCCTTTCTGAAAACAGCTTTATGGATACCTTCGCCTATAAGTTCTTTTCCTGTTTCACTCTCTCCAGTAATAAGAATCGTAGAATCTAATTCTGCCACTTTATTCGCAACAAAGAGCGTCTTCATTAAAGTGTCACTATAAATAATAATGTCTGGAAAAGAGTTGTTTAGTTTTTTATATTTCGACAATTCAAATTCTAAATACTTTATTCTTTTCTTTTCAAGAGTCAATTGGTCTAATAATGATTATGTTTCATGAATAGATTCATCGTTAAAAGTATTCCGCTCAATTTTGCTATAAGTGTAGCTACAGCTCGAGCATGTGGACCATTTGTAATATGAATATTAATTTCAATCTTTTGTATCACAAGAACCTATTTCATAATAATACATGCATAAAAATACATAAAATTCAAACAGTGAATTTTATGTATTTTTATTTTCATTATTAAAACTCTAACTATTATATAATAAGATTATTTATACAAAACCTGATAATATAGGTTTTTAATACTATTTTTCCCATTTCATCTTTCTTTAAAAATAGTATTTGATTTTTGATAATCATAACACTACTTTTTAATCCGTCATATAACAGACGAAAAATATACATAGAATATTCATAATTCTGTACTCAGAATTTTGATAACATTAGATTCAAGGCTAGATTTTCAGCTTACTTACAAAAAAATCAAGGAGTGATTATCATGGAACGTATCCTAATTAGCCCGCAAAAATATATTCAGGGAAGAAATGTAATTAAAAAAATTGGAGAGTATGTAAAACCTCTGGGAACCAATTTATTAGTTATTGTAGATGAATGTGTTTGGCATCTTGTTGGTGAAAAAGTTATGGAAAGCTTTCATAAACAAAATCTAAGCTTTGAAAAAGTCGGTTTTAATGGTGAAAGTTCTGAAAGTGAAATTGCAAGAATTGAGAAAATAGGAAAAGAATTTGGTGCTGATGTAATCATTGGTATTGGTGGTGGTAAATCAGTAGACACAGCAAAAGCGGTAGGAGAAATTCTTTCGGCCAAAGTTGTAAGCGTTCCCACTATTGCCTCAACAGATGCTCCAACCAGTTCTCTTTCTGTTATTTACTCTGATGATGGAGTATTTGAGAAATACAAATTCTATTTAAAAAATCCGGATATTATTTTAGTAGATTCCCAAGTCATTGCACAAGCT
Organism: Bacillus sp. BF2-3; assembly: GCF_008368795.1. Classification (NCBI taxonomy): domain Bacteria; kingdom Bacillati; phylum Bacillota; class Bacilli; order Caryophanales; family Bacillaceae; genus Bacillus; species Bacillus sp. BF2-3. The sequence continues at coordinate 33,339 of NZ_QOSA01000004.1, read as the reverse complement.
CCATCCAGATTTTTAGCTGCTGGGATTGGAGACGGAATGGCTACATGGATTGAAGCTAGAGCAAATTTAGAATCACGAAAACCCGCTATGGCTGGAGGACTCTCTACCCTAGCAGCTGCTAAGATTGCAGAACTCTGCTGGGATACCTTATTTCAATATGGAGAAGCTGCTCTTTTAGCAGTTAAACAAAAAACTGTTACTCCAGCAGTTGAAGCCGTAATAGAGGCAAACACCTTGCTTAGTGGCCTTGGATTTGAAAGTGTGGGGTTAGCTGCAGCTCATGCCATCCATAATGGTTTTACTGTTTTACATGATAAGACTCATGATTTGATGCATGGAGAAAAGGTTGCATTTGGCACATTAGTACAAATGGCATTGGAATCTTGGACAACTGAAGAACTATATAACTACATTGATTTCTGTATCAAGCTTGGCTTACCTACTACACTTGAAGATCTGAACCTAGGTGATGCAAGTAAAGAAGAATTGATGAAAGTGGCTGAAGCTGCCTGTCAAGATGGTGAAACTATACATAATATGCCATTTGAAATTTCACCAGAAATGGTTTTTGATGCAATTATTGCTGCTGATGCTTATGCTACTGAGTATAAATTAAAAAAATTAGTTCAAAATTACAATCCCAAAAATTAATTAAGTGTATATTACACATTATTTAATTTTGTATGTGTCCTTTTAAGAATTTAGCAAAATTACAATACTATATATTAAAAACTAAATAAGCATTAAAATTGTATATATCATGAAATAATCTGAAGACTTCATCCAACATATAAGAGCACGAAATATTTAAATGAATCATAGCATTATGTCAAAATTAATTTTGTAACTGAATTTTCACACCAAAGATAAATATAGAAATTAAAAAAACCTCTTTATGAGGTTTTTTCTAATCCTATACTTTTGATATTGAACTACCCCCACTTTCACTTCGTTTAGAAGTGAGGGATTCCTAAGTAAAGAGTTCTATCGAACTCTAATTGATTAGGCTAACCCCGCAGTCCTTGCGGTTAGAAGCCTTATCGCTTCATTCTTTAGATTGATACTTGCGTTAATATCCCTATCATGGTGTGTACGACAAGAAGGACAGTCCCATTCACGTAGGTTTAGATTTTTAACGTCTTTATTTTGATATCCACAACAAGAACATAATTGGCTGGAAGCAAATGTTTTCGATACGACAATGACTTGTTTGCCATACCATTTTGCTTTATATTCCAACATGGTTCGAAACTGTGACCAAGATACTTCACTAATTGCTTTTGCTAACTTATGATTCTTTAACATATTCGATACTTGCAAATCCTCTATACCGATAACATCGTGGCTTTTGATGATTTCAGTTGAGATTTTGTCTAAGTAATCTTTTCTAGCATTTGATATGTATTCATGAATTCTAGCTACTTTTACTCGTTGTTTATTCTAGCGAGAAGATCCTTTCATTCTTCTAGAAAGAACACGCTGTGCTTTCGCCAACTTATCTTCTAATGATCGGAAAAACTTCGGATTTTCATAGGGTGTTCCATCTGACAAAATGGCGAAATCTTTTAGTCCTACATCTATCCCAATGTAAGAATGTGTTTTCGGAAGTTCTTGTACTTCTGTTTCAACTAATAGTGACACAAAATATCTACCAGAAGGGTTTCGTCTAACAGTCGCATTTACAATACGTCCCTCTACTTCACGACTTTTGGCAAATCGAACAAGGCCTAGTTTGGGCAACTTTATTTTGTTCCCTACAACGGCAATATTTTCATTTGTTTGTTTTGTGGTATAAGATTGTACGTTATTCTTCTTGGACTTGAAACGCGGGGCACTATTTTGTTTTTTGAAAAAGCGCGTATATGCATCCGCAAGGTTGCGAACAGACGACTGAATCGCAATACTATCCACTTCTTTGAGCCAAACGAACTCTTTCTTCATGGCAGGAAGTTTGGCAGAGCATGTACCATATGTTAAACCTTTTCCAGTCTCCTTGTATGCGTGATCCCATAGGGATAGGAAATGATTGAATACAAAGCGAGAACAACCTATCGTTTTGTTAATTAGAATTGCTTGTGCTTGATTTGGATAGATACGAAACTTATAAGCTTTATTAATTATCATTTGATTCACCTCCATTTCGGTATATGACTATTATATACCGAACGTACATTCGATAGGTAGTGGAGTAAAACTTTCTGTAAGTTGAACAATTAAGATGGCTTCCTGCCATCCCTTGTTCGAAGCCAGTTCATCTCCCATCTACTCACTGGACTGTGACCCTTCACGCTCCTTGAGGAAGGAGTCTTCTTGGCTAAAATGATAAAAAATGCAGGAGAAGTAAAGGACTTAATTTATGGTGTTTCCAGTTTACCTACTCAACTAAAGTAAGACAATTTTAGAAAATCTAAAAAGAATAATCTCATTTTATTACTAAAAAATACAACAAATTGTTTAGATTTAGTAATAGAAGTAGTTAGTCTTGTACTCAAGATAAAAATTTTTTAGCCAAACTAGATTATTAGAATCGACACTTTTGTGTACATTTATATTACTTCTAGCTCACTATTCATCCCCACCTTACAAAAATGGTATATATATGTACATTTTAATTCGATTTTCTGTAGTTTATGAGAAGAAATATATTGTTTTTGAATGAATATTATTATATTTCCCTCTAATTTGTTTCATTTTATGTAAGTTGTTATCCTACTAAATGAGGGTAATCATCACGTATAAAAGTATCAGTATTGGGAGTTACGGCAATAATTCTTCAAAATATATATTAAAAGAATTTTAATAATGCCAAATATAATTTCTTTTTTTAATTATAAATTAGAAGTGAGGAGATATTATTATGATTAGAAAGAAACATCCATTTTGTACTCTAGCAAAAACAGCTATTGCATTAACTATGATCATTCCTACATCCCAAGGCATTAGCCATACGTTTGCCTACGCTCAAGAAAATATAGCGAATTCTCAACAACAAGTAGCGCCATTTTGGAATAAAAATAAAGATTATCCAGGTGAATCTTACGTTACATATGAAGGTAAGATTTATCATTCTGTATATTGGGTAAATGCAGGTACACTACCTACCCAACAATTTAGCGGTTGGGAATTATATACTGGTTCAGAATATATACCTGACAATAGCGATCCTAATGATTTATTTGGTGAAGGAATCACTTGGCCAACTCATGTTTTTGCACCATATGTAGATAACGGCATGAATCCTCAAAATCTATTAAAATATGCTCAAGAAACAAATACTAGTTTCTTCACGCTTTCCTTTATAGTGGCTGATAAAGATGGAAATCCAGTATGGGGAGGAAGTCATACCCCTATTGGAGATGGTAACTTAGATGATCAAATTAAACAAATTAGAAAAATAGGTGGAGATGTTAAAGTATCTTTTGGTGGAGCAAATGCTGGTAATATCCCTGGATTAGGTGCAGATCTTGCCGCAGCTATTACAGATGTGAATAAATTAAAAGATGCTTATAAAAGTGTAATTAACACATTACATTTAACACACATGGATTTTGATATTGAAGGCGCCTTAGTTGCTCACCCAGAATCTATCGAAAGAAGATCAAAAGCAATTGCGTTATTACAAAAGGAATTAAAAGCTGAAGGTAAAGATGTAAAAATTGGTTATACCTTACCAGTAATGCCATATGGCCTAACTAATGATGGACTAAATGTGATTCAAAGCGCTATAAAACATGATGTAGATTTAAATTCAGTTAATATTATGACTATGGATTACGGGCAACAAAACCAGCAAATGGGACAAGCTGCGATAGATGCTATTAATAGCTTGCATGGACAATTAACTAATTTATATAAAGGTACTATTAAAGATTCTGACATTTGGAAAATGATTGCTGTTACACCTATGATAGGAAAAAACGATACTCAAAATGAAACTTTCACATTAAATAATGCAAAAGAATTGTTCCAATTTGCCAAAGAAAAAGGTATTGGGGAAATTAGTATGTGGTCAGTGTATCGTGATAAAAAAGCTACTGAAAGTTGGCAAATCGGTCAGGCAACTGGAGATGCTTCTGGATTACCCGATGTAGACGACGGTGCCTTTTCTAAACTATTTTCTGCTTTTAATAGTAGTACTGAAATTGACGTAATCGCTCCAACTGCTCCTTCTAACCTACGTTCTGTTAGTAAAACAACAACAACTGTTGAGCTACAGTGGGAGGCTTCCACAGATAATATTGGTGTGAAAGAATATGAAGTTTATCGTGATGGAAAAAAAGTAGGAACAACAAAAACAACACGTTATGAAGATGCTGGATTACAAGCCAAAACAAAATATAATTATACAATTAAAGCTACAGATGCAGCAGGAAATAAGTCAAAAAGTAGCAATGAAGTTTCAGTTACAACAAAGGAAGAGAATCCAGAACAAATAGCTCCAACAGCTCCAACAGGATTACAAGCATCAGAAACTACTACAAACAGTGTTCATTTAATATGGGAAGAATCCATAAGTAATGTTGGTATAAAAGAATATGAGATTTATCGTAACGGTACGAAAATAGCTACAAGTCCTTCAACTTACTATACAGATGAAAATTTACTTTCTAGTACAGAATATAGATATATGGTAAAAGCTATAGATACTCAAGGAAAAGTTTCAGTTGCGAGTAATGAAATCAAAATCACAACAAAAGATACCCCCTCTTCAGAGTATAAAGCATGGGATTCGTATGCTGCATATAAAAAAGGAGATAGAGTAGAACATCAAGGTAAAATTTATGAAGCAGTTCAAAGTTATCAAGGATACGGTGATCCAAATTGGATTTTCTCATTAGCTTTATGGAAAGTAATTAAATAAACCGTAATACTATTAAATAAAAGACATCTTTCTTTTCAGATTGATGTCTTTTATGAATTAAAAATTATATTTTACAAATCTATTCTTTCATTTGCCCTAGACTGTATATTTTCTATAGGTAATTCTTATTTTAAATTACTATGATTTGATTAAGCATCATATTTTCTAAGTTAAGACAGAGTTTACATTTTTAATAGTTCGGACGAAAGTCCTAACATCAAAATCTATTTAACTATATATACAATTAAAAGAAGGTCCTAAGATGCAGACGAACACTAATACTATAGAGGACATCTATCAGGAGATATTAGATGGAAAAAGAAATAGATTCCCACCAAACACTTGGAAATTAGATAGAAATAATCAATTGGCCAGAAGAGTAACAAAGTATTTAGTAACAAAAATTTTGAATTGGAATGAAGAAGAGATAAAACAGAATTGGAATAACAAATTGATTGCAAAGTATCGATTACGTGGTGTATTGAAGCACAAATATAATAATAGTCCATATGCGATGATTAATGATTTATATCCGAATCAATTTAAAGAATGGGAATTTAGAATGACACCATTAAATTTTTGGACGAAAGAAAAGGCTCTACAATTATTAAAATGGTTAATTGAAGAAGAGGAGAAATTACCACCACAAAAACTCTTACAAATTTATGGGCAAAAATGGTTAATTGAACATCGACTAAGTGCACCTCTAAGGGTGATTTGGAATGGAAGCCCGTATGCGATGATTAATGATTTATATCCAAATCGATTTAAAGAATGGGAATTTAATAAGGCTCCTAATAAGTTTTGGACGAAAGAAAAAACATTACAAGCACTAAAATGGACAATTGAAGAAAAAGAAAAATTAAATCTGGATCAATTGAAGAATATATACGACAATAAATGGTTAGCCCAATCAGGATTGCGTGGAGCCTGTCAATTATATTGGAATGATAGTCCATATGCAATGATTAATGATTTATATCCAAATCAATTTAAAGAATGGGAATTTAAGATGACACCTAGTGGTTTTTGGACGAGAGAAAAAGCGCTAGATGCATTACGGTGGACAATTGAAGAAAAAGAAAAGCTGACAGATAATCAATTATTACAGCAATACACAATGCAGTGGCTTAAAAGCCATAGACTATGGACACCTGTAGTAAGATACTGGAATGGAAGCCCATACGCAATGATTAATGAGATATATCCAAATAAATATATAAAAAGTTCATTCAGAGGATATATAAATAAAGCTTAATATTATTAGACATAACTTAATTAAAATGAAAGCTTAACTTGATAAACAGCAAACTATACTTTCTTGATGGGAGAAATATCTAATAACTAATTGGCACGATTAATAACAATAGAAAAACAGTAAAAAAATGCTACTAGTTTAAAAATGAATTTAAGGTTTTAGAGGAGGATATTTATGCAAGCAAAAAAAATTCTATTTATTTTTAAAGTGATTAGGCTATTAGCAATAGTTATCTTATTTCTTCTCTTTTATTTTACACATCAATTTTCTTATCTCTATTTCTCAATTCCTTTCATTCTTGGAATATTCACTAGTATTATTTTAAAAAATAGCAAAAAAAACAAAATTTTATAGATGAACTTGATAAACAAGCTATCAACTTCAGCAATGAAGCAATAGCTTGTTTTTATCTATCCTTAACCCCATTTTTACATATTTATTACTCCTTTTCATATGTCTCACAAGTCATTAATATAATTCCACCATTTAAGCTCCTCTGCCCCAGTATCTAAAACTTAAGATTTTAGCATTATATTAATTAAAAAAGTAAGAAATTTATATGAGGATTTCGTTATAGATTTTTCTAAAATGAAAATTTTGTGAACTTTATAACAAGATAACTTGTTAAACCATTTTCAATAACTTATAATCTTAACTGTGTATGGTGTGTATAGTGTGCATCATAGACAGTCACACTTGTCGATGGAGAGGTATTTAAATGAAAATTATTTTAAATAATGCATCAAATCAACCTTTATATCAACAAATAAAGGAACAAATTAAAGATTCTATATTTAATAATGAATTGACGGAAGGTGAACAATTACCATCAATCCGTGTATTGGCTAATGATTTACATGTAAGTATGTTAACCACAAAAAGAGTTTATGCGGAACTAGAATCCGAAGGTTTTATCGTTACCAGGGTTGGAAAAGGTACTTATGTAGCATCTACAAACTTGGAATTATTAATGGAATCTAAGCGTCATATGGTTGAAGTAAAATTGACAGAAGTGTGCAAAATGGCTCGAAGTATTGGAATCCATAATGAGGAACTCTATTCGATGTTAGATTTAATCTTAAAGGAGGAAAATGAAGAATGAATGCAGTGTTAGAAGTGAAGAATCTAAACAAAGCTTATGAGAATTTTTCATTAAAAGACGTGACATTTTCACTTAACCAGGATTGTATAACTGGTTTTATTGGTACTAATGGTTCTGGGAAAACTACTACTATTAAAGCTATCCTCGGGCTTATACTCAAAGATTCGGGTAAAATTAATTTTTTAGAAAAGGATATAGATAAACATGAACGAAAATTCAAAAATAAAATTGGTGTCGTGTTAGACGAAGGGTACTTTTACGATGAATTAACATTAAAAGAAATGAAGAATGTAATCGCCCCTTCCTATACTGAGTGGGATGAGCAGGTTTTTTTAAAGTATATTAAACGATTTAATTTAAATCTAGGACAAAAAATTTCTACCCTCTCCAAAGGAATGCGAATGAAATTTGCAGTTGCTCTAGCTTTATCCCACCACGCAGATTTATTAATAATGGATGAACCCACAAGTGGACTTGATCCATTGGTTCGAAGTGAACTAATAGACATACTTCTAGATTTTATGAAAGAACCAGGAAAGAGTGTCTTTTTTTCTACTCATATTACCTCAGATCTAGATAAAATAGCAGACATGATTATTTTGATAGATGATGGTCAAATATTAATTGATGAAGAAAAAGATGCACTAGTGGAAACACATGCATTAGTAAAAGGTGATAATCAATTGATTAATAATCAAACAGAAAAACTCTTTTTGAATTTGAGTCAAACTAAATATGGATTTGAAGGGATTACTCATAAAATAGATGATGTGTGCCGGCTTATGCCTGGTGTTTTGATGGAAAGACCAACTATAGAAGATATAATGCTTTCTTATATTGGAGGAAACAACTATGCTAATTAATCTTGTTGTAAAAGACATACTATTAGTAAAAAGATATTTTTCTATTTTACTCGTTTTCGCAGCTATTGCACCAATCTATCTTTCTACTCAGTTACAACTCAACGATGGTGGACTTATTGGTTTTCTTTTAACAGTAGTTTTTATGGAGCATATTTTGTTTGGTACAATATCCAAGTTCGAAGACCAATACAAAGGAGCAACTCTACTTTGTGCAACACCATATACTAGAAGTGCCTTTGTAAAAGCAAAATATCTCTTTCTATTGGTAGTTTTTCTTTGCGCCTCAATTATTAGAATGATAACTTCAATTATTATACCATCTGGTATCGAGAATCTTAGTATAAACGCTCTCGGAATAACATTCTTAGTTGTTAGTATTTTGTTTGGAATACTACTCCCTTTCCAATTTAAATTTGGTTTTGATAAAACAAGAATGATTTCTTTTATTGTTGTCTTTTTGACACCTTTTGTAGCTCCTACTCTTATAAAAGAAATTCAGTTGAGCCATCTGAATTTTACACTCCCTCTTCCATTCCCATCAATTATCATGGCATGGATGCCTTGTCTCATTTCAATAGTTATTAGCATTATATCAATGATAATTTCACTGAAGATATATGCAAAAAAAGATTTATAATTAGTTTAAGGGGCATTTTAAAAAATATGTTTTATCATCCCACACTTATCGAAGTTACGTCAATGCACAAGATACTTCAGTTCTCAGCGTAGGAACTACTGACAAAGCCTGCTAAGAAAGCTGGTAGATACATCGATGTTAGCAGGTATCTGTCACTTCAAACATTTCGTTATTTACTTTCTAAACTGAGCATCGATCTATGTCTCGATTAAAATGCATCCCTTATCAATTAAGTGATGTATTTTATATATTTATTTGATAAAAAAGGAAGGATGAATGTTCAATCAACCGACACAACTACTTCTTAGGAATTGTGTTATAGTTAATTCAGAATCAATACTGCTTAGCAGCATTAATTCTCACCTATCTTTTATTTATTTGTTTTTACACCAACTTAAAGGAAAGACCAACTATATTTTTAGTTGGTCTTTCCTTTTGTTATTAGAATACGATTAAGAATCACTTAGTTATATACAAATTACTGTTTATTTTACGATAATGTACATATACTTCCGATAGAATTCTACCGTTCTCTTAATAAAATATGAAAAACATAACTAGTTAAGGTATCTATCAAAAAAATCGAAACAAAAAGAACTTGTAATATATAATTACAAGTTCTTTTTATCGTAGCTTCAAGACATTGGAACTATAAACTTGTAAACAACAACATGAGAGGAAGGGTGAATTATCCCCTTAAAATAATTATATAACTAATATTCATATTTTGAGATTGAAACCTTGAACATTTCGTTAATTTTAACGATCACTTTAATATTCTGCATTTTTAATTTGCATAAACATTTATAATTCTGTACATTACAATAAAATCAAATAACCTAAAAATATATGTGAAATTTTTTATATTTTTTTGATATTAATTGAATATTTTATGATTATCATTTCATTTTCACTCTAATATTGCCATGTTTCTAGATTGCTATTAGAGATTTACCTTCTAAAACTTACTTAAAATTGGTTAGTATTGAATACATTGACTGAAAATTGAGAAATCAAATGCATATTGATACTATTATGATATAAATTATCTGTCAGTCTAACTTCCATTACCCACAATAATGTTTTTCTATCTATGTATAGAAATAATTTATCTGTCAGTAATTTATAGTTTATTATCATACATTAAAAAGGAGGAAGTAAAATTATGAAGAAGAAAATCATTACAGCAACTGCTCTGGCTGCAACATTAGCTACAGGGGCCTTACCTACAACATCAGTATTTGCTGCTGAGACAGTTGCTCCTATCCAACAACAGGAATCACAAGTTAGTATTCAACCGTTTGCACAAAGTAATCTAGAAACGGCTGTTCAAGCTGCATTAAATGGTCCCGAAGTAAAAAAAATAAAAGTATTTGAGCATGAATTTAATGTAAAAGAAATTGAAGTTGTGGATCGAGGTGCAGCTGGTAAAGATGTATACGGACAAATCTCTCATCATTTAAGCTTCCGTCCAGATGATCAACTTTACTATAAATTCACAAAAAAAGATGGTGAGGTAACGGGGTTCGAATTCCATATTGATAGAGGGGGTTGGACACCAATTGTGGCTCCACTTTTATCAATTCTTGCTGCATATAACGGAATTCCTGTTAATCCAAATGATTTAACCTCACTCGGTCAACAACTTGGAAAAGTTATCGATGGTAGTTGGGAACATGCAGGACAATCTATTGCTACTGCAGTTAGTTTAAGCTTTAATGAGAAATAAGCTTACAGGCATTATTTAGGGTTACAGAGAAGTATTATTCGTAAATTTTTCTAAAATGATATTATATGTAACAAATCCATTTCTAAATTCAATGCAGTAATAAGAGAGAGACTCTCCCCAAAAGTCTTTTGATCTCAGATATGGGATTCATATAATTTTGTCACATGATATCTTAACAAATAAAAATTTACATTAATAATTATGTAAACATTACCAATTTTAATAATTCATTGTACTTCGGAAAACAGACGTCTAGTTTAAGACTTCTGTTTTCTTTGTATAATATTAGATTTGAATTGTATGCCTTATAAAGTACATGAAGTATGATAATATACTTTGTCATCATTTCACTAAACTTGCACATGATTATTTTGGCCTTTCCACCCTTTTATGATTACATTTCTAAACTTATGTTCCCAGTGCACGATGGCTTTTGAGCAAATCTAAATGAGAATATCCCACTCTAAATTTTAAAGCTAACACAATATTTTAAGGCAAATGAAAATAGTAAATCTGATGGTAGCTAACATATTATCTTATTTGACTTACTTTCTTTTTTACTTTACAAACCTTTTGGTACCTATTATAAATTTGGCACTACTTATAAAAACTAAATTTTCAATTAATACAGTCTATTATTCTCATGCTGGACTTTATGCATATGGTAAAAGCACCTAAATTATTATATAAGACTAATCTGTTTAAAATCAGGAGAGATATAATGAAGAAAATAAAAATTATAAAACACTTAAAATTCGGGATTCTTACTTGTTTTACACTAGCGAGTTTATGTACAACTTCAATAGTATTTGCTGATAGACATTCAGGTTATTCATATGACTCCGATTTAGGTTATCGAAATCCAAACTGGATGTCAAAATTGGAAGATACAAAAAGAATAAGCGAATTATCTATTCCAGGTACTCATGGTTCTATGGCTTTACATGGAGCGAGTTTTATTGATGAGAATTTGACAAGAAATCAAACAATGCCCCTACCTCAGCAGTTCAATGCAGGAATACGGTATGTAGACATGCGTGTTAAACGTGTGAAAAATTCTTTTGCCATGCAGCATGGTATTGTGAATCAAAAAGCAATGTTTGAAGATGTATTAAAAGAAACAATCCAATTTTTAAGAGAAAACCCTCAAGAAACAATTTTAATGCGCTTAAAAGAGGAAACTGATCCAGAGAACGGCTCACAGTCATTCGAGGAGATATTTAAAAGTTATAAAGACCGTAATGTGTCCTATTTTTGGGAACCTAATTCTGTGCCATTTTCAGAAAGAAATAACCCTAAGTTAGGAGATATCCGTGGAAAAATTGTAATACTACAAAACTTCTCAGCAGTTGAAGAATACGGAATTAATTATGAATCATTAAATATCCAAGATAATTTTGAAGTTAGCGCTGGACCGGATGGAATGTATGAGAAATGGAGTGCAGTAAAAAACCAGCTTCTAAAGGCAAATAACGACTCTAACAATAATCATATCTATCTCAACCATTTTAGTGGTACAGGTGGCGCTACAGCATTATGGAATAATTATTATCCTTGGTTTGTTGCAAGTGGAAAGGAAAATCGAGATACTGGTAGTAACCCACAGTTAATTCAAAAAAACACAACAAATGAATGGAAAGACTTCCCTCGTGATACAAATGGTCAAGTATTTTATGGTGGAATGAATACAATGGGGACAGATTTCATACTACAAGGTGGTATCAGACATTCTGGTATCATTGCAGCTGATTTTCCAGGTCCAGGTTTAATAGATAGTATCATTAAATTAAATGGGATAAACGTTAATGAAAAAGAGATATTAATTTCCCAAATTTCTTCTGACTCTAAGCCATTGCCTGGAGAAAAGAACCGATCCAGCCAAAACTTTAGTATAAATAATTTACCCCCAGGGACAATCGGTTTAAAATGGATTATTGAACCTACCCAGGGAGAGACTTCTGACAGTATCTCTTTCAATATTATGGTCGATGTTTCTCTGGGTCTAGATCGTGTTAGTTGGAGCAATATTTCAAATGAGTCCAGGACTGCAGCAGATAAAAATTCTAAATATTATATCGCAAATCCAAGTGGTGTGAATCACCCATTTACAGTAAAAGTATATGCTATCACCAATTAAATTTTTTAAAGGATTTCTTTATCCCTCCGTCGGCTTAAGAAGTTCAATTACCTTATGTATCAAAAGAGTATTCTCTCCAGGTATGCTATATTAAAGGAAATAAAGAATCTAGTGAACTTAAAAAAATTTCATGTGACATATCTTTAGGATTTTGAACTACCCCCACTTTCACTTCGTTTAGAAGTGGGGGATTCCTAAGTAAAGAGTTCTATCGAACTCTAATTGATTAGGCTAACCCCGCAGTCCTTGCGGTTAGAAGCCTTATCGCTTCATTCTTTAGATTCATACTTGCGTTAATATCCCTATCATGGTGTGTACGACAAGAAGGACAGTCCCATTCACGTAGGTTTAGATTTTTAACGTCTTTATTTTGATATCCACAACAAGAACATAATTGGCTGAAAGCAAATGTTTTCGATACGACAATGACTTGTTTGCCATACCATTTTGCTTTGTATTCTAACATTGATCGAAATTGCAACCAAGATACCTCACTAATTGCTTTTGCTAACTTATGATTCTTTAACATATTTGATACTTGCAAATCCTCTATACCGATAACATCGTGGCTTTTGATGATTTCAGTTGAGATTTTGTCCAAGTAATCTTTTCTAGTATTTGATATGTATTCATGAATTCTAGCTACCTTTACTCGTTGTTTATTCCAGCGAGAAGATCCTTTCATTCTTCTAGAAAGAACACGCTGTGCTTTCGCTAACTTATCTTCTAATGATCGGAAAAATTTTGGATTTTCATAGTGTGTTCCATCTGACAAAATAGCGAAATCTTTTAGTCCTACATCTATCCCAATGTAAGAATATGTTTTCGGTAGTTCTTGTACTTCTGTTTCAACTAATAGTGACACAAAATATCTACCAGAAGGATTCTGTCTAACTGTAGCATTTACAATACGCCCCTCTACTTCGCGACTTTTGGCAAATCGAACAAGGCCTAGTTTCGGCAACTTTATTTTGTTCCCTACAACGGCAATGTTTTCATTTGTTTGTTTTGTGGTATAAGATTGTACGTTGTTCTTCTTAGATTTAAAGCGCGGTGCACTGTTTTGTTTTTTGAAAAAGCGCGTATAAGCATCCGCAAGGTTGCGAACAGACGACTGAATCGCAATACTATCCACTTCTTTTAGCCAAACAAGCTCTTTCTTCATGGCAGGTAGTTTGGCAGAGCATATACCATAGGTCAAGCCTTTTCCTGTCTCTTTATATGCGTGATCCCATAAGGATAGGAAATGATTGAATACAAAGCGAGAACACCCAATCGTTTTGTTGATTAGAATTGCTTGTGCTTGATTTGGATAGATACGAAACTTATAGGCTTTATTAATCATTATTGAATTCACCTCCATTTCGGTATATGACTATTATACACCAAACGTACATTCGACAGATAGTGGAGTAATACTTTCTATATGTCGAACAATTAAGATGGCTTCCTGCCATCCCTTGTTCGAAGCCAATTCATCTCCCACCTACTCACTGGACTGTGACCCTTCACGCTCCTTGAGGAAGGAGTCTTCTTGGCTAAAATGATAAAAATTTGAATTTCAAAACACCCAGGAATACAATGAATATAGTATGTACCTTATTTTTTAGAAAGAAGGATTGAACATGAAAACCAAAGTAGCTAAATCAATTCAAAATTTGCAATTGAAATCATTTGAAATGATGACAAATTCTGTTTCTTTTAAATCTATTTTGCGTGGAACTGGTATGACTTTTGTAATTATTTTTGGATCATCTTTCATTAACAACTCTTCTTTATTTTCATTAAATTCTTTGATGGTGATATTGGGTTTCTTTTTAATCTTTACGCCATATATGTTTAATATTGCTGAGAAGTCTAATATATAACTTAATTTCCGACGTTTAATCATTGACTTAAAAATTTTAAGCACCCAAAACAAGAAATTCACACACTTTTAATTAAAAGGTGTGAATTTTTTTGTTTGGGTCTATTTCCTCTTAAATTTATAGTTAAGTGTTACTACTTCAATTAATTAATTTTTATTTCTAGTTTAAAATTATGCAAATGGGTAGCCTGTATCTTCTCTACAATACAATTCCCCTTATTTAACTATTTATATAGTATAGATTTAAAAGTAAACATACCTAATCCCCCTATACAAAACTGTAAGAGTATCTTCAACTTTTTAATATTATATTTATATAAAATTTATCCTTTCTTGAAAACATACTATACTATAAAATTAAATTAACAAATATTATTTAATGGAGGTTCATAATGAATAAAACTGAACTAATTAACCAAGTATCCGAGAAAACATCACTTACTAAAAAAGAGGCTACCGCATCTGTACAAGCTATCCTAGATCAAATTACACAATCTCTTCAAAAAGAGGAATCCGTACAGTTAATTGGATTTGGTACATTTGAAGTACGTGAGCGTTCTGCACGTACTGGGCGCAATCCCCAAACGGGCGAAGAAATGCATATCCCAGGAGGAAAAGTACCTGCATTTAAAGCTGGGAAAGCTTTAAAAGAGGCTATTAAATAAGGCTTAAATTATCTATCTAAAAAGGAATGGAGATTTTTATCTCCATTCCTTTTTAGATTAATCATATTTTTTTCGGAAAATAATTAACTAGTTTTTTATCATTTTCACGATTTCCATACCCTGCAAACTCTTCTAATCATAGAATTTGTTTTTAGATGCTAGACGCATCTTTTACTGCTAATTTTTTCTTACTTAAATAAACAGCTCGATCTGATTTTTTTGCAACTTCTTGTGAATGTGTCACAACAATTACACATTTATTTTCTTGATGAGCGAGCTCCTGGAACAAATCAATAATGTCATTTGCTGTTTCTTCATCAAGGTTTCCTGTCGGCTCATCCGCAATTAGTAAATCAACATTACAAGATAGTGCTCGAGCAATTGCTACACGTTGTTGTTGTCCGCCGCTCAGTTGCAAGACATTTCGTTTCGCTTCTACTTCTGTGAGTCCTACCTTCTCTAATAATTCTAATGCTCTTGCTTTTTTATTTTGTACCTTCACACCTGTAATTTCCATTGCTGTTAGGACATTTTGAAGAGCAGTCATATAGGTAATCAAATTATAAGATTGGAAAATTACAGATACATTTTGATTACGGTATCGATCCAAACCAATTTTTCGAATATCCTTGCCATTATACAGTACATAACCATTTTTAGGTATATCCAGCCCACAACCTAAGCTAAGAGTTGTAGTTTTACCAGATCCAGATGGCCCTAAAATCGTGTAGAAATGCCCTTTTTGAAAAGAAAAATTAACATTATCTAGTATCGTTACTTTTTTTCCGTTACTTTCATAATAATAATCTAAGTTTTTAAATTGTAAAATTGTCTCCATATCGAGCCTCCTTATTCATCTTTTAAAAGAATTTGTTTTGGATTTAAGCGCAGAATAGATAATGCCGGAAGAAGCGTTGCTAATATAGCAATAGCTAGTCCAATTCCCCCCATTTTCCCTACATCTTCTCCTGTTACACTTACATCAATTTTATCAATTGGCTCTTCTTTTTGGTCTTGCAGCGTACCACCAGGCCCCGACATCATTACAGTACCATTTTGTGGGGTGTCTGTTTCTTCGCTTGCTGTAGCAATTTCACTCGAAAGTAAGTTATCCCCTACGAATTGAGATACTTTAGCTCCTGTTGTTATGGATAATCCAAATGCTAAAATAGCAATACATACTACTTCTACTACGAACTGCGCCATCAGTTTCCATTTTTTCTCTCCAATGGACAATAAAATTCCCATTTCCTTACGACGTGCTTTAATCGATAACATAATGATTAATCCTAAGATAATTGCACCTGCACTAGAAACCATATAGATAATCATTTGAGAAGTAGAAGCAATATTTTCGATAGGACCAATCATTTGTTTGTACAATGAATCATGCGCATCTAACTTAAAATAATTAAAATCAATATCAGATTTTTTTGCTTCTTTTTTAAATGCATCAATGTATTGTGGGTCGTTCAATAAGTACACAACTTGAATACTACTCATACCTTCATCTACTTCTAATTTTTTTAAAGTAGAGTAAGGCATATATAATTTATTAGCTGGATTCATCATAGGAGGGGTATTTTGACCCATTGGTTGCTCATTCGTTTCGTAAATACCGATAATTTCAATTTCAAGAGTTTCCTTCTTATCCCCTGATTGAACTTTAACTTTATCCCCTACTTTCAAATTGTTTTGTTCCGCTAATCGTTTTTCCATTAAAGCTACATTTTGATCTTGCATCTGTTCTGTAATTGGTTTTCCATCAACGATTTTACTTTTTCCATTTTTAAAGCTTTCTTGTAATGCAGTCTTGCGAACTCCTTCTATCATAAGAGAAGAATTCATATCTATTTCTGTACCCGAACCTGATCCACCTGCTGCTGCCACCATTCCTGCTTTACCTTTTCCTTCTTCACCTTCTGAAGCACCTACTAGTTTAAATCCACCTGCAATTCCGAAATTATGGGTTATATAATTATAGTCTTTTACATGCTTGGACTTTGCTATTTGATCTGTTTCTTTTGTGTTGAGCTTTGGCGGTTTAGGCATCTCTCCAGTTTCCCTTGCTTGTTTTCCTAATTTATCAAAATCAAAACCTAAAGTAACATCAGCACCCAGTTTTTTTCTTGCTGCATCCGCAGCTTTTTTTGATGCATTTTGGATTGTAAATCCTGCCAGGACTAAGTTTGTAACAATCAGAAAGACCGCCATCAAAATTAATGATGTTCCTATCCTTTTTTTCATACTGAGAATTGCGCGTTTTATAAAATTCACTTTTCCTAACCTCCTTGATAGTTGTTATTCTAAATACACTATCTGGAGTTTATATGAAGATATTCAGTAGATTATCTAAAGATATTAGGGCTTATCTGGAGTGCATATGTAGTGGTTCGTTAATATAGTCAAGAAAGGCTGGAACACAAATTAAAATATGTAATCGATTTTGAACATTGGTAAAGAGTCAGTCCATTTAATGTAGAATGAGAACAAATGGAATAATAATGTGGGCATTCTTTTTGCTTCATGACATTTACCACCTCTGATATATCTAGTACCCACACAAAAAGCACATATAAAAAAACCACCGAAAGGTGGCTATATTTTTATGCGGCACTTGTTTAATCCGCTAATTTCACGTTTTTTATTAGTTTTTCACCATTTCGATAAACTGTTACTTTAATTGTATCCCCCAATTTTTTCTTTTCATATAAATATTTTCGGAATTGAACGACATTTTCTATTTTTTGTCCATCTAATGCAATCACAACATCATATTGTTGCAATCCACCTTTTTCTGCTGGTGATTGGTATGAGATATTCCGCAATACTGCACCATTTGATATCTCTTTTGGTAATTTTAATTGATTGCGTGCAGAATCTGTCATTTTCTCCACATCTAATAACTGTACACCCATCATCGGACGTTTAACTGTTCCATCTTTCTCAAGAGACTCTAGGATCGTTTTGGCTATATGAATCGGAATTGCAAATCCAATTCCTTCAACAGCTTGTTGTGCAATTTTACTCGAATTAATTCCAATGACTTCACCCTGTTCATTAAACAAAGCTCCTCCACTATTCCCAGGATTAATAGCTGCATCTGTTTGAATTACCTGTGCTTGCCAATCAACTTGTTGATCTCCAAGAGTACTAACAGGTATTTCTCGTTCCTTACTACTAATAATACCCTTTGTTACACTACCTTCTAACCCCAATGGATTCCCAATAGCTATTACCGTTTCCCCTGTACGAATTTTTTCTGAGTCTCCAAGTGTTGCGACTCTTTTTACATCTGCCCCATCAATTTCTAATACTGCTAAATCTAATAATGGATCTGTCCCTACTACTTTAGCGGGAACTTTTTTACCATTATTCAATTTCACTTCTACTTTATTCGCACCGTCTATCACATGATTATTTGTAACAATGAAAGCCTTATTGCCGTTTTTTTTATATATGACCCCTGATCCCGAACCAGCTTCTTCTGATTGAACTTGCGCATTAAATGAATCTGCATTTTGTTTATAGTTAATGACACCTACGACAACTTCTTTTGCAGATTCAATCATATTTTGAGGATTGCTCACATCTTCTGGTTTGTAAGAGATCGGCGTAGCCTGATTTACTTCGTTGTGCTTAGAAGATTGATCTGCACCTCCTTTGATTTCATTTATATAAGGAGTGGTCAATCCAATGGTAATTGCACCAATCACTGCACCAATTATTCCTGTGAAAAAATACCCTGTTTTTTTATAGACTTTACGCCTATTGCTTTCTGTTTGATTTGTATCATCGTGTCCCATTATGAACATCCCTTTCTCCTTTAATTTACAATTGAATGTTTTTATCTTAATATTTGAAATACGATGTATGAATGTAATATTTAAGAATCACCATTTCAAAAAAAGAAAATTTCACCTTTAGGCATGTTTAAACATAAATCAACTGTTTTTTCGTAGGGGTAACATTATATTTGAAATTTCCTATGAATATATGTATGACGATATTCAAACCCACTTCGAGCTTGTCTCTAAAAAAAAGAGCCTATTTGGCTCTTAACAAATAGAGTATTCAATGTACAAAGTAGGATACGTGTTTATACAGGTGTTTTGCAAAAAGTGGAAACAAGGGACAATAAACATCCATTAGCTTATTTATTCTTTTGTTATAAACTTAGATTCTAGCATTCTCGTGAGAATGGATGGTAATAGGTTTGTGTGTAAATAAGAAGGAAGGGATAAAATTTGATAGATTGTGTAAGTCGTCAACATCATGTATCATTCCTTTCTATTTGGTACATGTATCATACAAACTTAATCTGTATTCTATATGGAGCTAATCTAGAGTTATAGTAAAGATTTTCAGTACCTAATTATGGAATACAAAAATAGAGAGAATCAATTTAATCCTCCCTATTTTTGTTCACTAGACTTATATAGCTTTCTTTTATTTACACTTGTGTATTTGTTTAAGCCCGGTGCTGGTTTCAATTTTTGTTTTTTCTCTTTTATGCGTCTAATATTCGAATGAGGTGCCATCCACAGTTGTACATCTAATAAAGAAAGAATGATGTTTGCTTCTAGTGACATCTTAATTACCTCCCTCTGTCTTGTTATGTATATAAACTATCTCATGCATCTGGAGCTAATTTGAAATACATGTAGTCTTCTTGTGAAGTTTTTATAGTGTTTCTAATACGTCTCCACATCAACTCCAGATTGGAAGGTTATAATGACTACAAGAGGTGATATTATGAAGAACTATCACATTCTGGTGGTAGAGGATGATCAAGAAATACAAGAATTAATCAAACAATTTTTAATGACACAACAGTATAAAGTTATAGTTGCATCAGATGGATTAGAGGGCATGAAACAATTTAATAAGCAGTCCTTCGATTTAATTCTTCTAGATGTGATGATGCCAAACCTGAATGGGTTTGAAGTTGCTAAAATGATTCGAAGTCAGTCAAATATACCAATTATTATGCTAACTGCGCTAGAAGAAGAACAAGATCAAATGAAAGGATTTGATCTTGGAATCGATGATTATATTACGAAACCTTTTTCTTTTCATGTTTTGATGAGACGAGTCGAAGCAGTACTGAGAAGAAGTAATAATCAAAGTACAGATAATCATTTTGTATTTAGAGAACTACATGTCGATGGCGATGCATATAAAGTATATGTAAATAAAGCTGAAGTTCCCTTAACGACGAAAGAATTTGAAATTTTGCAACTACTACTTAAAAATGAAAAAAAGGTACTCACAAGAGAAAATATTGTAGAAAAAATTTGGGGATATGAGTATGCCGGAGACACACGAATGATTGATACGCATATGAAAAACATACGAAAAAAATTAGATATACCCTATATTAAAACAGTAAAAGGCATTGGTTATAAAATCGATGAATAAGATTGTAAAAATCATGAAGATGAAGAGAATTACCTATAAACTCTTTATGACTACATCCCTTATTTTGTTAGCCTTTGCAACCTTAATTTATGTAACTTTATACTTCTTTCTCCCTAAATTTTATGAGAAATACAAAACAGATCAGCTTCAAACGGGAATCGAAGAAATAATTGATAAATCTAAAAATCTTACGCTTCAAAATGCAACACCACTTGTTGATGAATACGCACAAAAAAATAACGCAATAATATTTCTTCAAGATAATGAGGGAAGGCTTATTTATTACCCTTTTCTTCAAAGTACTACTCAAGGGAGTACTATTCAAGAGGGTACTGTTCGGGGGCGGACTGTTCAGGGGGGGACTCCAGCAAAAGGTTTTGTTACAACAGTACCAATAAAGGGTTTGGCTCAATCTCGTAATTCATATGAGGCTACCAAGCCAATACAATTCCAAGATGTTAGCTTAACGGTTGTGGTGTTCGCAACATTTCAACCAATCGATGAAGCTTCACAGGTCTTGGTACGTTTTCTACCCTATATTAGTATCATTGTACTGGTTATTGGTTTAGGAAGTGCTTATCTCTATTCAAGGTTTATTACTAAACCACTTATTTATATTAATAAAGGTGCACAAAAGATGGCAAACTTGGATTTCTCCGAAAAAATTGAGGTTCGTTCTATGGATGAATTAGGGGAATTGTCCAATAGCTTGAATGATATGTCCATAAATTTACAACAGGCAATTTTTGATTTACAAAAAGCGAATCAGCAATTAAAAAGTGATATTGAAAAAGAAAGAGAAATAGAAACAAAGCGAAGGGAATTCTTTGCTATTGTAGCACATGAATTAAAAACTCCTCTTACTGTTATGAAAGGATACTTAGAAGGAATGATATATAATATCGGCCCTTATCAAAATCGTGACCAGTATTTAAAGAAAAATTATCAAATAATTGAAAGTCTGGAACAACTGGTTCGCGAAATTTTAAGCATGTCAAAATTAGAACAACATACCTTTAAACTTCAAGTGGAAGAAGTGAATCTTTCGAAATCAATAGATACAATCACAAAAAAACTCGAATTTTTTGCTTCTCAAAAAGGCATTCAAATAATAAAAGAAGTCGATTCTGACATTTTTGTTTATACGGATTATGTTCTTT
This sequence comes from Bacillus sp. BF2-3, assembly GCF_008368795.1. NCBI lineage: Bacteria > Bacillati > Bacillota > Bacilli > Caryophanales > Bacillaceae > Bacillus > Bacillus sp. BF2-3. The sequence continues at coordinate 11,639 of NZ_QOSA01000004.1, read as the reverse complement.
TAGAAAAAGCTTGTAAAAACATCATTCATAATGCGATTATGTATTCACCATATAACGAAAAAGTCTATATAAAGTTAACAAAGGATTCTAAACAAAACAATATCCAAATGCGAGTTATCAATACAGGTGTCAAAATAAAAGAAGAAGATATACAACATATTTTCAAACCATTTTATCGAATCGAAAAGTCAAGAAATCGAAATACGGGAGGGAGTGGCTTAGGGTTATATATTGTAAAACAAATTTTTGAATCCCTTTTTATCACGTATTCTATAAATAATACCAAACAAGGCGTAGAATTTTTAGTTACCATTCCATTATCCAGCAAATAAACAACAAAAGAGTCTCAATCTCATTTCATCCTATAAAAATGAGATTGAGATTTTTCATATTATGTTGGGTATGGCAACCCAAACATAATTTGGGGTACAGAGATATTAACGTTGTTTAAATTACATTAAAATGCTTTGAAAAATAATAAAGTTGTTTTATTATTTTTAGCTTTACCGCAACAATAAGACCTATTATCCTTTCACACTGACAGTAAGTTTGGCGTTGACGGGCTTTTTTGATATTTTGCATGTGGAGCATCAATTAAAAAATAATATGAATCCTACAAACCTAGTCATCTCAGTGAAAAAATAATTAAATTTGTAGACGGGATAGAAATATTTTTTGTTACACAAACTGGCCGACTGTACTTTTTTCACTACAAACTGATAACTTAACAGCTGGGTAGAAAATGATGAGTATACTGGACCAGATATGACTGATTTCGGATTTCATATTTTTTGTTAGTATTTCCTTTCATCATATCTAAAACAAATTTATATGCTTAGTGACAAGGTCGATCAAACTATATAAGCAGATAATCCATTCTACTCATTCGCCATATTATGCATAATAATCTATAAAATACGTATCTATAAATTAAAAATCTAAAAAAGAAAAAATCTGAAGATCCTTCTGACGTAAGGAGTTTCAGATTTTTTTATTTTAGTAATACCCTTTGCAACAAGTTGCCATTAGGATAGTGTATCAGCAACTTGTAGCTATTACTATGAATGCTAGATTCCTCAAAATTATTCCATATTTTTTCATTTTATTTATATTATTCTATGCTTTGTTCTAAAGTATAATTCCATATTTATGGACAAAAGTTTAAATTTATGGAATTTTGTACAAGCTATTTATACGCTATTTTTAATTAGGAGGGATTCTTTATGTTTGGTCTAGGAAAAAAAAGAACTCCATTTGGGGAGTATTTAGATCACAGAGGAATCAAACAACAATGGCTTGTACAAAGAACTGGATTAAGTAAATCTCTGATAAGTGATTTAGCAAATAAAAAGGATCGTATTCCCACTTTAACATCTGCAACTAAAATCATTAGAATACTAAAAAAATTTGATAAGCATATTGATTATCAAGATTTTTGGAATATTGATATTTAATACCTCTAAAATGTACTGCACATCTAATTGTCTCTAATCCAATTGTGTAGATTACTAAAAACATAGATTTTTCCCTTTATAAATAATGATTATTTAACACTTATAATACAAAAATTCCTTTTATTAAAAAGGATATAAATTTCTATTTAGCTCTGTTCATATCCCTACTCAAAATAATTAACGATTACATCCCACTTCATTTTTGAGAAATCAATTCTTTAAAGACATTTTTTATTAGAAAATCTAAATTTCATTGTTTTTTATCCAGAAGCCTAAATATACATTTGATATTATTCTAAAGTTTATAGCGCACTATTCGAACATTTTGTGAAAATCAGCAAAAAACATCACAAACTACTAGTAGTAGGTATTAATTTCCTAGTGTTTGTTCCAAGCACTGTGTTAAACTGAGAGGGTTTAACAGATCTACTCTAATAACATTAATGAAATGGGGTATTTACTTGAACTTTCCACAATTAAAAATCGGTCATATGATGCCAAAGGTCCCAATTATGCAGGGAGGAATGGGCGTAGGCATTTCATTAAGTAAACTTGCATCTGCAGTTGCAAATGCTGGAGGGATTGGGATTATATCAGGAACTGGTATTTCCATAGATGAAATGAGAATGCATATTAGGAAGGCAAAAGAAAAGATCCGGAATACTGGTTATATTGGAGTAAATGTCCTTTTTGCTATGAATGATTTTGCTGAAAAAATGAAAGCAGCTATTGAGGAAAAAGTTGATTTCATCATATCTGGTGCTGGCATTTCACGAGATATGTATACTTGGGGAAAAAATGCCGACATACCAGTTATTTCAATAGTATCCTCAGCCAAACTCGCTAGATTATCTGAACGCTTGGGTGCGGCCGCTGTTGTAGTAGAGGGTCATGAAGCAGGAGGACATCTGGGTACCGATCGACCTTTATTCGATATATTACCGGAAGTAGTTGCAGCAGTCAAAATCCCCGTAATTGCTGCTGGAGGAATTATGACTGGGAAAGATATTGCGCATGCCTTAAAAATGGGTGCATCTGGTGTGCAAATGGGTACAAGATTCGTTGCAAGTAATGAGTGTGACGCACCACTATCCTTTAAGGAAAAATATATAAATGCTCGATTAGAAGATACTATATTAGTCAAAACAACTGTCGGTCTTCAAGGTCGTGCGGTTAAAAATAACTTTACTAAATTAATAGCTGATAATAATAAAAAAATAAAAATAAAAAAGTGTATAAATTGCTTAAAAAACTGTTCTTATCGTTTCTGCACGCTAGATTCTTTGATAACCTCTATGGATGGTGATTGTGAAAATGGTCTTGTTTTCGCAGGTGCACGAGTAAATGAAGTCAAAGAGATTTTGCCCGTCCAAACAATTATTAACAATATTATGATGGAATACAGAGCATGTATTTAAGGTAGCAGCCATATATAGTTCTTTAAAAAATATTTAATGTTGTAAATTCTTATTTTCCTGACGATACATCAATTAATAATTATGGGCATTATTGGTCATAAAAAAGAACACCTACAAATGCTGTAGGTGTTCTTTTTTATTTATAATTGGATAATTTCTCTTATTTCTTCTATAGGTAACTTCGTAAATTTCGCAATATCCTCTACAGACATTCCATTTTTATACATACCGCATACCAATTGTATACGTTCGGCTTTTTTGCCTTCTTCAATCCCCTTTTCAATACCTTTTTTGATTCCTTGCTCCTCTGCGTGAGCAAACTTTGCAGCTTCATCCATTAGGGTTTTTTCCCTCGCTTCATAGGCTTGTCGGAAAGTCGAATCTTGACTCATTCGCTCCCACTTATTCATTGCTTTTTGTAAAATCGGATCTTGATTCATCGCAATGTCCTCCAATGTTTGAGTTAAGTGTTCATCTTCATTTGCCGGAAGTAATAACAGCCAACGAACAAATGAATCTTCCCACGGATTAACTTTCTCTTCCCGCCATTGTTCCATTAATTTAGGAAGCTCTATAACATGAATCTCTATATCATCACTAAACTGCTTTTGCTGTTGTACATTCCATAGCTTTCCCGTTGTATGAAATTCCTCGTATTCGGGAAAAAGTACGAAGTTTAACAAATTAATAGTAATTGTTTTACTAAGAGAGCTGTAAGGCATCCCTTTTTGTAACTGTGAAGTATATAATTTACCCCAGTAATACAAACTTCGTTTAATCATGTCGTGATTATTATTCAGCTGAATTTCTACGTTTACTTTAGTACCTGTGTCTAATGTGGCTGAGACATCTAAAATTGATAATTTATCATCCTCATGTTCTCGATGTAAATGTGGATCCTCTAATTGTAGTGACATAATAGGTGATTCTAATGAATTCTTTAGCATAGCATTTAAAAATGTGATAAGAATATCCTCACTACCACTTGTCCCAAATAATTGCTTAAAAGCAAAATCAATTCGTAAATTTACTAATGACTTGGTCATGACTTTCCTCTTCCTGTCTAAGAAACTCTCTTTTCTTTATTGTACATAAAAATTGGGTAATCATGCAAATAAGAAAATATACAAAAGATAACGCTACCATTATTTTCAAAAATATATATTCACTAGAAGATAAAAGTACAATTAATAGTTAATTTGGTGAATTATAACATATATTATCTTTAAATAATACCCATTCAAAAAAACAATGGATTATTTGTTACATAATTGTTAAATTTAGGGATATAAAAAGGCTTTCTATATAAAAAATAGAAAGGTGATGGTGTACGGATAAAATATAAGGGGGATTTATATTATGTTTTCAAAAAAACAAAAATTAGTAACAGTGGTTACCACTCTGACGCTAGGATGTGGATTAACTTTCGGATTAACTCCTACTTCGGCAGATTCTATAAGTAATCCTACTCCTATAAAGGAAGAACAAGTAAGAATACAGATACCTTTCACTGAATATGTTATTTCAGCAGATGATAATTATTTGGTTGTAGCTGACACTACTACAAAAGAAGAGGCACTTTCTTATCAAAATAATTGGTGGGAATTAGCTTCTCAGAATAAAATTTTACGTGTTCCTATTACTAGCAAAGATAACTATAGCGTAGGTGAAAAACTAAATATATTTTCCGTAGGATGGACTCACTCTATTCCACCAATCGCTGTTATGCCTGTTATCGAAAAAGTAATTGAATAAATTATATATTTTTTACAAAAGAAGATAGCCATTACAAATGGCTATCTTCTTTTAAACTCATTTATTCTAAATTGGACTAAAGAATTTTTGTTTGTAACTATCTTTATAAATTTATGCTATAACAACGCTTGTGCACTTTTGTATTTACTGAACTATGGCTTGTTCTTCCTTCTTCATAACTCTAATGGATTGAGCTACTTTAACCATCATAGAACATTCTATCCTCTTGCGGAAGATTTTACAGCTGAACTCATGTGTTCCCTTAAGGGAACCCGTTGCATGTATTGTATTAGCTGGGCAACCGCCGCTACAGTAAAGCTGTGCCCAACATTCCTGACATTCCGGTTTTGAATAGCAATTACTCTCCTTAAATTGAGACTGTATCTCTGTTTTTGTAATGCCATCCCAGATATTCCCCATACTATATTCTTCTTCCCCAACAAACTGATGACAAGGAAATATCTCCCCCCATGGGGTAATAGCAAAGTATTCAGTCCCAGAACCGCAACCAGAAATTCTCTTTTGAACACATGGACCTTCTGAAAGGTCAAGCATGTAATGATAGAAAGTAAAACCGTTACCTTTTTCCTCACGGTTTAGCATTTCCTTCGAGAGAATTTCATATTGATTATAAATTTCCAAAAGATCTTCTTCACCGAGCGCATATGGTTCTCGTGGATTACAGATAACTGGTTCCATTGAGATCTTATTAAAACCTAGATCAGCGATGTGATAAATATCATTGGTAAAATCGACATTATTATGGGTATAGGTTCCACGTACATAGTACTCTTTATCTCCACGCTTCTCAACAAATTCCTGAAACTTTGGAACGATATAATTGTAGCTACCCTTCCCATTGACAGTTTTACGTAGATAATCATGAACTTTTTTTCTTCCATCAAGACTTAATACAACATTGTGCATTTCCTGATTCAAGAATTCAGTAATTTTCTCATTAAGCAGCATACCATTTGTAGTAAAGGTAAAACGAAAAGTTTTTTTGTATTCTTTTTCTTTATTTCTTGCATAGGCGACAAGCTGTTTGACAGTCTTCCACGCCATGAGTGGCTCCCCACCAAAAAAATCAACATCGAGATTTCGATGATTACCTGAGTTTTCTAATAGAAAATCGATGGCTCTTTTTCCAACTTCATAACTCATGATGGCCCTATTTCCATTGTACTTTCCTTGGCTAGCAAAGCAGTATTCACACGACAGATTACATGTATGCGCGACATTAAGGCAAAGAGCCTTCACATAAGTGGGACGATTTATCAAATCAATTGAAAGATCCTTATAATCATCATCGGTAAAAAGCTTCCCATCTCTTTTTAGTTCTTCAATATCCGCAATTGTTTCTCGAATTTCCTTCTCGGAAACGTGGAAATCATATTTATATTTTTCTTGTATCGTTGACAGGATTTCTTCCATAGGAGTATTCTCATATAGCATAATTATTTCATAAGCAAGATCGTCAACAACATGTACCGAACCGCTATAAGTATCTAATACGATATTGTATCCATTTAATTTATATTGATGAATCATACTGGATAATCAAACTCCTTTTTCATAAAGATTGCCGCCCATGTAAAATATAACTGCGTACAATACTACTTGTTTCCTATCTATTTATTGTATTTTCACACTTTTGATTTGCAACTCCACATGAGGTTTTACAAGCGGACTGACAAGATGTCTGACATGCACCACATCCACCATGTTTTATAGTATCTTGCAGTTTACAAGTGCTCAGTGTTATAATTCTTTTCATTACCCATAACCTCCTTTTGAAATAATTTTGAAGAACTACGGTATATGATTGTGAAATTAATCACAATCATATACCGTAGTTCTTCAATTTCCCACCAATTATCACTAATATCTTGATATATTAACAAGCTACTTTTACTTTCCTTTCTTTTAACCATAATTTAAAATATCACGAGAATATCAAATATTATCTATTTAACAGTTACATACCACAAAAGCTACATATAGACTACTGTTTGTTGTACTTATTTATATATTCATAAGTACGGTACGTGAAATTACAACATTTATCCTATAAAAAAATATGGACGTTTATAGCTTTCTGCTACAACTATAAAAAGTCAACCCCAATGGAATTGACCTTTTATAGACTGTGGCAACAGAAGGATGTCATAAAACTAGGATTTGATATTGTAGCGTTTCACTTGTGAAAAGTATAACATGATTAAACAAAAATAGATGTGTCGATCCTTGGAACATTAGTTATAACTTGATTTTTTGATTATGTATAGATATATATAATATTTAATGGGCCTATAGAATTCATCATACATCACTATCAATAATTAATGCTTTTTTAATAATAAAAAAGATGTCCAAAAAAATTCTATTTTTTTAGACATCCTTTTAATCTATTTTATTAATAATCCCGTAGGAGTAACTTGATATGTTTTTTTCTTACCCACAAATTCCTGTTTACTATTCTCAAGATTTGTAAGTGTGGCACGTGTCTTTTCCTTTTGTGCTTCTCCCTCTATATGAGTAAACTCAATATAATCTCCTACTTTGACGGGAACGGTTTGGTTTTCAGCAGCTTGTTGTCTATTTCCTACAATTTCTTTATTATACAAAATATTGCCCGATGAGTTTTGAACTTTAATGCTTGCATACGTACTAGTAAAATAGGAATGGGGTATACCCGCTTCTAATTTAATCTGCATTTTTTCTGTTGCTTTGTTATACTCTACTTTTGCGATTTCTCGATCATTATATCCCTTTAAAGACCACGCAAATTGATTTCCATCTAAAACTGTTGTTTCTGGCATTTTCTCTACTTTCTTCAGGCCTTCTTTTGTAACTTCGTACATGGCTTTTTTTCCAAAACTCTCTTGTTTACTATTATCTACATTTGTGAGAGTAGCTCTATGCACACCTTCTAGATGTGTTAACTCTATATAATCTCCTACTTTGACTGAAACTTTTTGCGATTCAGCATTTTGTTGTTTGTTTCCGTAAATATCCTTATTGTATACTACTTTCCCTGATGCATTTTGTACTTTAATACTCGCATATGTTTCATTAAAATAATGATGTGGTATGCCTGATTTTAAATCAACTTGCATTTCTTCTGTCGACTTATTGAAATTGATTTTTGCAAACTCAAAATCACTGATTCCTTTTAGCGACCAAGCAAATTGATTTCCATCTAGAATTGTTGCTTCTGGCATCTTTTCTACTTTCTTCAGGCCTTCTTTTGTAACTTCGTATATGGCTTTTTTTCCAAAGCTCTCTTGTTTACTATTATCTACATTTGTGAGAGTGGCTCTATGAACACCTTCTAGATGTGTTAACTCTATATAGTCTCCTACCTTAACCGAAACTTTTTGCGATTCAGCATTTTGTTGTTTGTTTCCATAAATCTCTTTGTTATAGACCACTTTACCTGATGTGTTTTGCACTTTAATACTTGCATATGTACTATCAAAGTAGTTATGTGGTACACCTGCCTTTAAATCAATTTGCATTTCTTCTGTTGATTTATTTAAATTTACTTTTGCGAATTCAAAATCTCCAATCCCTTTCAGCGACCATGCAAACTGCTTTCCTTCTAAAATATTAGAAGAGTTCGGTATATCTGGATTAAAACCTAAGTTATCTAATATAGATTTTAGATCAGGTAAAACACCTATTCTATCATTCCACGGATCTTGAGATTTTGTTCCTGTATTTGGATTACTTAAGATATTTCTTAATTCGGCTGGTGTATAAGGAGAACCTCGATGTTCTTTAGCAATACCTTGAATCGAAGTTGCTGCTCCAGCAATAATTGGTGAAGCACTTGATGTTCCACCAAATGTTGATGTATATAAATTTGTAGTATTTTGACTTGGATTTGCTGATGTTGTATCAACATTTTCTCCCCATCCATATACATCTAATCGGCTTCCATAATTTGAAAACCATAAACGTTTATGTGGAACAGTTGATGTTCCCGCCCCAACCATAATAGCACCTGAATCCTTGAAGTCTGGACTATTTCGATTTAAGGTCTTTTTTCCATTACGATCTTTAAAATTATCTAAGTCGTTTGAACCATTTGCGCCAGCTTCTATAATAATAATCCCTTTATCTGCACCAACACGAATTGCATCAAAAATATCTGGATGTACTTCTACAGGTAAATATTTATCCCCATACCCATCATACGAAGCTTGTGCCTCTAATAAAAGAATATCTCCCGCTTGTAAATTATGTACAGCACTTAAAATAGCATCCGCTGTATTATAAATTCCATTATCCCTAATCTGGGATATTACTTTTACATTTGCTTTTGGTGCAATTCCAATATTTCCAATTTGATTATCTTCAGATGAAACAATTCCTAATACAGAAGTACCATGAGCTCTATGCTGGCTTATATTTTGTCCCGACATAAGCTTAATATTTTTATTGACTAAATCCTCATGGTTCAATAACCATCCGTATTCCATATCCACAAAAGTTGTATTCTTCCCATCACCACCTTTAATGCTCCAAGCATGCGAGGCATTAATTCCCTTTGGTGCCGCTTCAAGATATCCTTGATTTTTAAATCTAGGATCATCGTAAGGATTAACAGATAAATTTGGTAACTGTATTTCAGGGGGTGTCAAAATTTGTTTTTCTTGTATATAAGCCTCCTCTACGAGAGGAGATGTTTCAAATTTTTTCAGTAATAATTCTATTTCTATGTTATTAGGAGCTTGTACAATATAATAATTTAATAAATTATTAGCTGATTCATTAGCAACTGATTTAGATTGTACTGATAACTTTTCAATCTCTATCGGATTTACAGATGAGAACAGACGATTCAAAGTGAGTTCTGTATTTTCGGAAAATAACTTCTTTAAATTGCTATCATAATCTCCATTTTTTATTCGTTTCTCAATACCATCTTCATAAGGTAAGTCAATTTGATTTTTAAACTTTACAATTAATCTTTCTTCCTGTGAATCTCTTTCTTTGTATGTGACATTATAAGATTCAGCGTAAACTTTATTATGAATACTATCATTTTGTAGGATTAGATCTGTTCCTACAAATGTGGTCATTGCAATTGAAGAAATTAAAAACCCTTTCAATATGTTCATACTATACCCGCCAATCTATCTTCTCTTGACCATTTTTTTATGCATATAATAGTTAAGATTTTAATATAATATATAAATCTACAATTTAAGTTTTAAGGTGAAATCTATGACTTTATTAATAATCCCATAGAGGTAACCTGATATATTCTTTTCTTCCCTATATACTCCTGTTTACTATTCTCAAGATTAGTAAGTGTGGCGCGTGTCTTTTCCTTTTGTGCTTCTCCCTCTATATGAGTTAACTCAATATAATCGCCTACTTTGACTGAAACGGTTTGGCTCTCAGCAGCTTGTTGTCTATTTCCTATGATTTCTTTATTGTACAAAATATTACCGGATGAATTCTGGACTTTAATGGTTGCATACGTATTAGTAAAATAGGAATGGGGTACTCCCGCTTCTAATTTAATCTGCATTTTTTCTGTTGCTTTGTTATAATCTACTTTTGCAATTTCTCGATCATTATATCCCTTTAATGACCATGCAAATTGATTTCCATCTAAAACTGTTGTTTCTGGCATTTTCTCTACTTTCTTCAGGCCCTCTTTTGTAACTTGATACCTTGCTGTTTTTCCAATGGTTTCATTTTTGTTATTTTCAAGGTTAATTAAAGTTGCTCGCGTTTTTTCCTTTGTTGCTTCTCCTTCTATATGGGTAAATTCAATGTAATCCCCTACCTTGACGGACACAGTTTGGCTTTCAGCAGTTTGTTGTTTATTTCCCACAATTTCCTTATTGTACAGAACGTTACCAGAAGAATTCTGGACCTTAATACTCGCATACGTACTAGCAAAATAGGAATGTGGTACACCTGCTTCTAGTTTTACCTTCATCTCTTCTACCGTTTTATCATAATCTACTTTTGCAATTTCTCTATCACTATATCCTTTTAATGACCAGGCAAACTTGTTTCCTTCTAAAATTGTTGCTTCTGGCATTTTTTCTACTTTCTTCAGGCCTTCCTTCGTAACTTCGTATATTGCTTTTTTTCCAAAGCTCTCTTGTTTACTATTATCTACATTTATAAGAGTAGCTCTATGTACACCTTCTAGATGTGTTAACTCTATATAATCGCCTACTTTGACTGGAACTTTTTGCGATTCAGCGTTTTGCTGTTTATTTCCATAAATCTCTTTGTTATAGACCACTTTACCTGATGTGTTTTGCACTTTAATACTTGCATATGTACTATCAAAGTAGTTATGTGGTACACCTGCTTTTAGATCAATTTGCATTTCTTCTGTTGATTTATTTAAATTTACTTTTGCGAATTCAAAATCTCCAATCCCTTTCAGCGACCATGCAAACTGGTTTCCTTCTAAAATATTATTTACATTAGGCATATCTGGTTTAATTGGATTAGAATCCGTCCCCTTCCAAATCTCTGCTGTTAAAACTGGATATTCTAATGCAGCTACTTTTTGAATGGTATCGTTATTTGGACGTAATCCCCACTTCTCAAAGAAAGGAATCAAATTTTGTTTGGCTACTTTTGATGCTGAAATCATAAATAATTGTTTTTTATTTTCATCAGTTTGTGGAAGTTCACTTGAAGGCATGTCTCTATACAATTGATGCAATTTAGGATAAAAATCCTCTCCATACGCTAACTGTAGTTGCCAAAGCATAACAAGCTTTACAAAAACATCGCTAATTTCATCATAATTTTTATTCACTTGCTCTAGATATTGAAATGCTTTTGGATAAATTCCACTTTTCTCTAAGTTGGATGGTTGATTAAATGCTTTTTCTACAGAAAGGCTGTATATATTATTTTGTACTTCTGTCATATTATAAAACTTCCAGGGTGATTGTTGTCTCAAATGTCCTGCCTCATGCCAAGGGCCCCAGCCATCTGTTATGAATTTATTAATATCTAACAC
>NZ_QOSA01000039.1:0-43737 GCF_008368795.1 Bacillus sp. BF2-3 | reverse complement strand
AGGACGTTAAGTGGTGAGTAATTCAAATATTCGACATAATGTTATACGATAAATTCATCTTATAGTATTGGTGACATGGTATCTTTTAATGTATGTACAGAATGATTAAAGTTAAACTTTTCTTCCGCATTTAACTCAATTTCTATAATTTCTCGAATACCTTCGCGATTAATAACAGCAGGAACTCCTATATATACATCATTATGACCATATTCATTTTCAAGGTATGCAGATACTGTTAATACACTATTTTCATGATGTAGAATTGCCTTTGTTATACGTAATAAAGACATTCCAATTCCATAACAGGTCGCTCCCTTACGTTCAATTATATGATAGGCCGCATCACGTGAACGAACAAAAATTTCGTCTAAGTCACTTTGATTATACTGACTTTTATTTTCTAAAATGGTTTGTAGCTTTTGAACGCCAACTGACACATGACTCCAAACCGGAAGCTCCGTATCACCATGTTCACCAATTATATAAGCATGAACATTATGAGGATCGATCTCAAAATATTCTCCTAACATGTAACGGAAACGTGCAGAATCAAGTGTTGTACCTGAACCAATTACGCGTTCTTTCGGCAACCCAGATTCTTTCCAAGTTACATATGTTAAAATGTCCACTGGATTTGTTGCAATTAAGAAAATACCATCGAATCCGCTTGACATGACATTACGTATAATTTCTTTAAAAATCTTAGTATTTTTTTCAACTAAGTCTAAACGTGTTTCACCTGGTCTCTGTGGCAATCCGGCTGTTATTACAACAATTTGCGCATCTTTACAGTCGTCACAGCTACCCTTCCATACTTTTGTTGGTGATGGTGAAAAAGGAATTGCATGACTTAAATCCATTGCTTCTCCTTCTGCTCTTGCTTCATTTACATCCACAAGAACGAATTCTTCTGCCAGGCCCTGATTAATCATACAATATGCATAACTACATCCTACGGCCCCTGTACCAATTAAAACTACACGATTAATATTTTTATTCATTTATAGATCCCTCACTATTTATGTTATGTTTTTGTGCATTGTTGTTATTCTAATAAAAAGAGATTTAATTGATTTTGAATAAACAAATAATGAACTCGAAATACATTAATGTTCAATACCAAATAGTTAAACTTAAATTCCTTTTCATATGTATTTCCAGCAAATATTGCTCCAACATTATTTCTTATTTAACTCAAAAAAATATTATGTATGGCTTCACTAGATAAGATAATTTTTCTTTATCTACATTTCAAAGATTCTTTGATATTCTGTGAAAAATCTAGTTTATACATCTAGTTAAATAAAATTGTTAACGCTTACATTTTTATTAAGATTCACTAACGGATTATCACTTTTCATAATGACATTCATGCTTATATTATCTTCATTCAAATCTAATTACTGCAAATTTTTATTTTGTATATCGAAGGTTATTTCACCTATTTTAGCAATAACCCCCTAAAAGCACTTCTATACCAAACAAACTTTTTCAAAATTCATTTTCTAGTAAACCTCCCACTGATTTTTTAGAGTTTTCTGTAATAAATTCGACATGTGATCTTGCATTTTATATTAACAAATTTAGGTCACATAAGTTGTGAATGTTTTTTGTATATTTCCCTTCCCTTATATGTCTAACAAAAACAAATAATATATTTTATAAAAGAAAAAAATATATTTAAAAGAATTATTAAAACGGTATTTCCGGCTAATTAGGCCAACTGATATAAAAATAACATTCAAAATAATTATGTTATTTTTATACGAAAATGATTATATTAGTAGCTTAAATTTTTATTTGTGTTTGTAATGGGATGTTTTCCTCACATTGAGATTCAACTAAATCACCCTTCTCTTCAGGGGTAGGGTTGTTTTGGGTTATATAATGATATACCATGCCAACAAATACAGATCCACCAATAATATTTCCAATTGTAACTGGAATTAAATTATAAATAGCCCCACTAAAAGAAATTGTATTGGGATGTGGCGATACCAGGGAGATTGCAAATAGCGATAAATTTGCAATGCTATGTTCATATCCAGATAAAAAGAATGTAAAAACCAATAACATCATAACAATTATTTTTGCTGTATCCCCTTTTACTTGAGAAGGAAGGAAACATGCTAGACAAACAAGCCAATTACATAAAATAGCTTTGAAAAATAGTTGTATTGTCGGAGTATTCATTTTTACTTCAACAACATTACTTATCAAATGTTCATATTCAATTTGATCAAAAATACCAGTACCATAAAATAATAACGCAAAAAATATTGCACCTACCAGATTCCCTAAAAAACAAGCACCCCAGTTACGACAAGTATCTAAGACCGTTGTTTTTTTTCGTAAGGTCGAAATTGTAAAATACATTGTATTCCCAGTAAATAATTCCGCTCCACCATATATTATTAATATAAGTGCAATTCCAAAAAATAAAGAAGCACTTAAATAAGTTGCAGGTGAATTTACAACGTGAAAAAAATCCCCTAATTTAAAACATAATACTATAATAAATCCAATATAGATGCCGGCTAGTAATGCACGAACAAAATATTGTATTGGGTTTATATCTAATATTTGTTTCTTCTTTTGTGCAAGTTTTATAGCATCAGCTATCCCTTGTTCTAACATAAAATTACACACTCCTTTAATTCATGGTTATTATAAATAATCCTAAGAATAAACTACATGTTTCAATATTCACTTTCAAGATTTTGTTCAATATTTCACAAAATAAACATACTCACTTTACAAAATGATTCAAATGATGTGCAATCTGCTATATTCACTAAATCCTAGAAGGTGCATAATACACGAATATACCTAGTTAATATAGAATAAAAGAATAATTAATCTGGTATAAAAAGTTTTAATTTATCATGTTTAGGAAAAGCACTCCATCTTAATTTTTACTTACTTGTATAGTGACCTATCAGGAAATTATTCGCTTTTATACATAAAAAAACTTTAATTATAAGGTTACAGTGTGTTTGTATGCATTATTCTTTAAAAATTGAAGAAATACTACTATCAGCAAACATATTCAACATTTTCCATCTGAAATATCTTAGTAACATTTTTAAAATTTGCCTCTAACCTATGAGTTTAATGGGATCATCTTTGTATCTCATTACCCGAATAAAGATAATTTGTGACATATTTTAAAATAAACTATATATCAAGCAATCTGCTTTTTAAAATTGTTATAATATGAACGAACATATTTGCTCAATACTTCACAATATAAAGGAGAAATTGATATGAGAAAACGAAAACGTTTAGTAATAATCGGTAATAGTATATCTAGTTTACGCTGTATTGAAGAGATTTTAATACAAAATCCTAATATGTATAGCATTTCTATTTTCAGTGATGAACTCTATCCTCTCTACAATCAAATAAACACTATTTCATTACAATTAGATATTAAAAATAGAATACAAAAGCAATATAATTGGTACAAACAACATAATATTAAGCTTTTTACAAACGAAAAGGTAATAGAAATTGATCGTGAGGACGAGGTCATTGTTACAGATAAACGCCGTATTGTTTTCTACGATAAACTCATCATTGCAACAGGATCTACTGCTTTTATTTTCCCCGTTAAAGGACTGCAATTATTTGGAGTAAATAAACTTAGAACAACTGAAGAAATCCAATTTCTATTAAATATTAAGAAGCATGCAAAAAAAGCTATTATTATTGGCAATGGCATGCTCGGTCTAAAAATTGCACAAAAATTATTTGATTTTGGAATAGACGTCCACGTAGTTCATTTCAGTTCACACTTAATGGCAAAACAAGATATCTTGGATTGTTCATTACTATGTAACAAGCTAAAAGCAAAAGGAATTCAATTTCTCATGGAAAAAAACACGGTTAAAATCCTAGGTACAGACTACGCAGAGGGGATCCAATTCGAAGATGGCACTATTAAAAAATATGATTTAATTGTAATACCTATTGGTAGGCGACCTAATACACATTTAGCAGAAAAAGCTGGCTTACATGTTAACCGTGGCATAGTTGTTAATAAGTATATGCAAACAAATGATAAATTAATTTATGCAATTGGTGAATGCACTGAACACAATGGTATTACATTAGGATTTCCAGCCCCCCTCCACGCACAAGCTACTGTATTAGCCGAGCATATAACAAATGTACAGACAAATACTCTTTTTGCATAATTTCTTAGTTAATTAAAACTAATTCTTTATAACTTTTATCTAAAAAACTCTTCTTAATAATTGTTTAAGAAGAGTTTTAAACCTTTGGAAACACATTAAAGAGAACACTTTAATATTGACACAATTGCAACCCCATTACGTACTAAATTAACGTATCAATTTAATTGAGGAGACATACTAAAATGCAACGACACAAAAATATTTATCTATTAATTATTTTATGCACGGTATTATGTATAATAACTCTAGTCCATAAAGGTGAAAATAATAGCGTTAAAAATACAACATATGAGATGGATAAACTTGTTAAACCCGATAAAAAAAAATCATATTCTAAAAAGAATAATCCTTTAGAAGTCCCTTTAATTCTACAAAATCCAGAATTAGAACGTGGATGCGAAGTTACAAGTTTAGCAATGCTTTTAAATTTTAATGGGCTATCCGTTGATAAATTAGAGTTAGCTGAAAATATTAAATATGTACCTTTTCAAAACAATGGATTTATGGGAAATATGGACGAAGGATTTGTTGGAGATATGTATGACATAGATATGCCTGGTTTAGGTGTGCATATTAAGCCAATTTTAGAGTTAGCCAAATTATACATATCAGAGAATTGTATTATAGATTTAACCGGAAGTAATCCCGAGGATTTATATAAGGCAATTGACAGAGAACACCCTGTTTGGATTTTAACAAACGCAAGCTTTCGCAAACTACCTGATTATGAATTTCGTACTTGGAAAACAAATATGGGTGAGAGACAAGTTACATACCGTCAACATAGTGTTTTACTAACTGGATACACCGATCAATATGTATACATTAATGATCCATTAGATACGGAAAAAAATAAAAGAATTGATAAGAAGGATTTTGAAGAAGCATGGGTTCAATTAGGCAGACAAGCCCTAACTATCATTCCTAAAAAAACACAAAGCTATAAGATTTGAGATAAACTTAAAATTACTAATTTATCATTATATAATTATTATATAATAATATCTAGTTTATATGAGAATCACTAACGTTATTAATTATATAAAATTAAAGGACACACCTATACCATTGGAGTGGTACATAAGGTGTGTCCCTCACATAAATCAAAAATATAAGATAAAATAATTTGAAATTTATTTTTTAAGTTTGATTATAAGGCATGTGATATTTTGTGGCTCAAAAAATCCATACCTTATCAATTAAACCGATTGGTAACACATATTCCCTTTTTGTGATTTCCTCATATATAATGATTTTAAGAATTTATACAATTAAAATACTTACTAATTTGTAATAACTCCTCTTTTATATTCTGAGAAAGGGGTCTTTTGTCAGAAACTGATAAGTCTTCTAATAGCTAACTGATTTTTTATTATTATTTTCTTATTTCCAACAGAGGCCATGAGCCCTAAACTTTCAAACTTATTCAATTTACGACTAATAGTCTCTCTTGTTACCCCCGCATAATTTGCCAATTCCTCTCGTGTCAATGGCAAGTTAATAAGTATTCCATCCTCTGTACTTTTGCCATATTTATCACAAAACTCCAATAGTATATGAGCAATTCTAACTTCAGGATTGTTTGTCGCTAAATTTTGCACTAAATTCTCTATCTTAGCTAAACGTTTTGTGACAACTTTTAACAACTTTAATGCAATACTTGGATTTCGTTCCATTATATAATCCATATTTTCTTTTTTTAGCATACAGATATGAGTATCTTCTATAGCATACGCACTAAAATTACTTTTTTCATCATAATTAAATATATTTAATTCACAAAAGGATTCACCACTTGTTAGTATATGCAATATTTGCTCTTTCCCTTGAAGAGTTAATGTACATAGCTTTACTTGTCCACTATTAATAATAAATAATGTATCTGATTTATCTCCCTCAAGAATTAATGGCTGACCCTTTTTAAACTTCCTATGTTTTGTCATTGAAGCTATATTACTAATTTCCTCTTCGGAAAGGGTCTTAAAAATTAGTACTTTTCTTGGGCAAAGCTCTCTTGATTTTTTATGATTATCGTCCATATTTTCTCACCTTACTTTAACTATAGAATTAAAAATATACTGATATCCAAGGTTATTATAGACATTTTTATCAAATATTGCAGTGACCCAAATCACAACTATATGTTTATGAAGACAGTGATATACACTATCTTCATAAACATATTTTGAATATGGCATAGAAAAATAAGGCCCTGAGGAGAAAGGGTGGCGCCAGGGCCATATAGAGTGTACCGAGAATGGCTGAATCGGTATAAGTATCTGCTACATAATTATTATAGAATTTTTTAAAGAATATTTCTGTGACCAGAATCACATTCAAAAATATAAAAAACAATGAGAATACTGCACAGTATTCTCATTGTTTTTTCCTTCTTATTCATCTAGTGGTGCAAAATGATTTTTATCTTCTCCACACACAGGACAAACCCAGTCCTCTGGTAAATCTTCGAAACTTGTTCCTGGTTCTATATCCTCATCTGGATCCCCTACCTCTGGGTTATAAATATATCCACATGGTAAACAAATGTATTTTTTCATGATTTCCTCTCCTTTTTGTACAGCTTTATATTTTTTATTTTAACTTGCTCATTATTTCACTTATGTTTGTATTTAATAAATCTATTCCTTCTAACGACACATGCTTTTCAATCGCAGATTTGTAAGGAATAGATGCAGCAACTCCTTCTAATGAAATCACACCGACTATTTTATTATCCTTAATAAATAACCTTGTATACTTCTCCTTACCGTCTTCTTCAACAATTGTTGTATCACATTGCTCTTCATTAACAACTCCAATTGAAAATAAAGATACATTGAATGCGTTAAAAATAGTGGTTGGAATTTCTTTTTTATAAATGGCAGTTTTAGAGACCATATTACTACCTGCTACTCTTCCTTGTTCCAAGGCAGTCCCCCATAAGCCTTCAATTTCATTATTTACTTCTGCAACATCTCCCGCAGCGTATACGGAGTCTATATTTGTTCTCATCTTCTCATCCACAACAATACCTCTATTTAATTTAATAGCAGTATCATGTACAAGTTTAGTGTTCGGAGTAACGCCAATTGAGTAAACAATACTATCACAATTAATTTGAGAATTGTCGTTCATCTTTATGCCAGTTACGGATTCTTTCCCGAGGATAGAATCAATAGAAGTATTTAAATACACCTTTACTCCTTCCTTTTCAATTTTTCGTTTCAAGAGAAGCGAAGATTTTGTATCTAATTGTCTTCTCATTAATAAAGGAGCTACTTCTACAATGGATACCTTTTTACCAGCTTTCAGAATAGACCATGCTGTTTCTAACCCTTGTACACCCCCACCAATGGTCACAACACTTTCTTTGTCCTCTAAATGTCCTTTAAGCTCATCTGCTTCTTTCATGTCCCTAATAGTAAAAATATTTTTTTTATTAATTCCATTTATCTCTAATCTTCTATTATCCGCTCCTGTACAAATTAATAGTTTATGATAAGAAAATACCGCTTCATTGGATGTAACAATAAATTGCTCATCTGTATTAATTTTTAACACCTTTGTATTTATAAAAACTGATATGTGATTATCTTGATACCACTTTTTCTTTTTAATTAACACTTTTTCACTGTGTAAATCTGAATACAGATCCTTTGATAATTTAATTCTTTTATAAGGTAGTGATGGCTCTTCACCAAAAATAAAAATATTTGATCCTTTATCATACTCTCTAATAGTTTTAGCGGCATTTACAGCGGCTACACCACTCCCAATAATAACAAAATTCTTTTCCATGTTTTCACCTCCATTTTTCTATTAAATAGAACTCAATAATAAATCTGTAACAAATGTTGTTGCATGTTGAATTTTCTTTACTTTCCCCTCATCTTTTGGAGAGAATCTAATCCGAATAGGAAATTCAACATGAGTCATACCTGTAGATTGGATAACTTTTGATGTGCTTTGTACATTCATATTTGTTTCATTGAGGTAATCTTGTATCACTTCAATTGCCTCTCCACTCCAACCATATGAACCGAATGAAGCTGCAATTTTCCCTTCTAGGTTCATTTCTGTCATTTCTTTTAAAATGTCTTCTAAATTACCAATCATATCTGCATATCTAGTTGAAGATCCTATGAAGACTGCATCTGCTTCTTGGATACTCTTTAAAACCTCTAATTTTTTTGATTTATCAACGTTAAATACTGATACGTGAATATTATCTGCTTCTAAAGTTTCTTTAATAATATTTGCTACTTTTTTTGTATTATTTTTAATTGTTGTATATACAATTGTTACTTTTTTATCTTGATTCGTATCTCTACTCATATCCGCATATAATTTAATATACTTCTGTATATCCTGACGTAAAATGTAGCCATGTGATGGTGCAATCATTTGTACATCCAAATCTTTTAGAGCTTCTATTAATGTTCTTACATATCTTCTATGTGGATGGATAATAGCATTATAATAGCCAATAAAATCTTCCGTAATATCTACATTCGCTTTATCACTGAAAATCTCGTCATTTGCTATATGAGTACTAAAAATATCACAAGGAAATAAAATTTTATCCTCTACACAGTAGGTAATCATTGTTTCTTCAGTATGAAGATATGGCGTTTCTTTAAATTTCAATGTTTTTCCACCAATATCTAATGTATCACCGTCTTTTACTATTAAAAACTTTCGATTATGCAGCTTATACATCTCTTGTATTTCTGGTACTGCAATTTCTGTACATACAATCGTTGCATTAGTAGCTCTTGATGCTAATGCTGCCAATCCCCCTGAATGGTCGGGCTCTGTATGATTCACTACGATATACTGAATTTCTTGTGGATCAATTAATTTACTTAATGATTCTACAAATTCTCTTCCAAACTCTATATCAACTGTATCAATCACTGTTGGTTTTTCCGTTTTTAGCAAGTACGCGTTATAAGTTGTTCCTTTTGCTAAGATTAAACGATGAAATGGAACTTCTCTATTATCAACTTTTCCTACCCAATATATATCTTTAGTTAACTTAATTTCTTTGCCCATATAACTCAATTCCTCCTCAATTAGATTCGATTTACCACTGAATTATATAAACTTTTTTATAATTAAAAGAGGACTAGAATCACATTTTAAAAAATTAATAAAAAAACACCTGAGTAACAGCTTTCTACTCAGGTGTTTTTAAAATTTATTTTGTTGCTACAATTACTAATGCCGGACCATCAAGTGAATATATTTTTTTATCAAAATTAGCGTAAGTTTCTACTGACTCAAATCCACATTCTATTAATATGGGAAGTAATTGTTTTTTTGTAATTGGATATAACTCTATACTATTTGAGAATTCTTCACCACTTGTATTTAATGTTACAATAAATAGCACCTTGTTTCTCTCTATTGCATAATCTCGTTTGAATGAGAAATGTTCTTTCTTAATTACTGGAAATATGAAATTTTTTTGATTTAATACTTTTTCATAGTTTACAATTTGAACTATGAACTTTCCATTTTTCTTAAGTTTTTTAAAAGAGCTTTGAATAAAATCAGTAATTTCCTGTACATTGTCTAAATGAACCAACGTATTTCCAATACAATAAATACCATCAAATATCCCAGGCACATCGTCTATTTGCTGCATTCTAAGTGTATTTACAAAAAGTCTTCCCTTATGGGTTATAGCCTTCTCAGAAATTTTATCAGCCATTTTCTTCTCTGGCTCCATCGCAGTTACAATCATTCCTTTTTCAACTAATGCATTAGCCACATTCCCTGTTGCCGCACCTACATCAATTACGGAGTCCCCCTCTTGTAAATAAGAAGCAATAAAATTCAATTGTTTTTCATTTTCCGGAAAAATTTCATCATAATACGGCATTAATTTTTGGTAAAAAGTCATTATTTATACATTCCTTTCTACATCTAGTATTGGAGAAAACATTAATATAATAATTAATCTAAACAGATTAATATATGAATATAAAATAAACAATATGAATTATTATTAGTCTTTACGAGATATAATATTTAAATACTATTATTGTTGTAATAAAAACGTAAATAGCATTTATACTCTCTAAAATCCCCACCTTTAAGATTGAAATATTCCTTCCATACAGTACTATAGACCGTATCAAACTTGGGATAAAAATAATGGTAATCGTTGGTGATAAAATAAGCGTAACAATCACAAGTAATAAATGGTACCACCATGACAGAATGCGATACGTTGGATTCTTTTTTTCACGTATCATTGTTTTTACATAAAACGTACTTCCTATAAAATATAAAAATGTTATAGTCGCTATTATCAAAATATTTTTATCGACTGATTTCATTGTGAAGTAATAACTTATAATGCCCCCTATACAAAACAAAAGAATTGCACATACATCATTTAATAAGGCTCGTTCATTTTTTTTGCTAGAAAAATAAATGTTTATACAAAAAAACGGGAGCATAATAATAGAAAAGTAAACTATACGCCATTCATAACTAAGAGCAATAGCTGTACATATACAAGCCTCACCAAAGTAAAGAAAAAAATAATATAAATAATACTTCTTTCGCGGCTGTTTTACATACATTAATAAGGGATATGTAGCTAAATACACAAAAAACCACGCTAAAAAAAGAGGTATATGATACCATGTCCATTTACCAGTTAAAATACCTAAAACAAATGGAATAAGCAGCATTCCCCAGGCTCCATGCTGCTTTGGAATAATTAACTTCATTCTTCCACACCTCACATTTAATTTTTTATCAAAATGTTACGTAAGAATGATAATAAGTAGCATATATATCATTAAATTTATAGATAAAAAACTTTACCAGTGAGAGAATCCCCCCACTGGTAATCATACTCCACCAATTTAGGGAATACCCATCCCAAATAGTAAAATATAATGAATTTCTCATACTCACTCTTCCCTTATAAGATAAACTATGTTTTTAAAAAATACTGTGAGTGAAATCACTGCATTCTATTTTTATACCTTTTATTTTATAGAATAAAACATTCTTCATTGTGTTTTTACTCTCTATTGATAACCTCACTCTTTGAACCTAAAACAAAAGAATTTTTATCTATAAATAATTGAATCATTCTATATCTTTTCATTTTTTATGAGCAAGATAATACGATAAACTTCTAGATTTAATCTCTTCTAAATAGAAAAGATCACATACTTCATTTATTAGTACCATTGCAGAAAAAAACTATATATAGTATCATTTATCGATATTGAGTACCACATATTGAAAAGGAGTGGATTTCATGAACACCTCAGACAATTTAAAACAGCAAAAAAGTAATTTATGGACAACTTTTCATAAAATTATAAAAAGTAACGATCAAGACTTAATGCAAGAAAATGCAAATGTTGATGGTCGATCTCCAATGGGAATGATGGGAACATTTGCTTTCTAAACAAGTAAAAGAAGCTATTAATCAAAATATTTTATACCCACACGATTTAGATTTTTATGCAACAGGAACAACCACGTGTTCACAAATCCCTTTAGCACAATTGCTGAAAAAAGGGTTCCACACTGGACATGGCCATATGAGACAACCACAAGATATTAAAAGTGCATTAGCACTCTCGTCTATTATTCTTCAAGCTAATCAAAATATGCAGCATGGTGGGCAATCTCTTGCCATGTTTGATATAGATTTAGCACCCTATGTGAGGAAAACATTTGAAAAAAACAAGAAAAAGTTAATAGACTATCCGCTAACAAAGGAACAAATCGAAGTGTTTGCATGGAGAGAAACAGAAAACGATACATATCAAGCATGTGAAGCATTTATTCATAATTCCAATAGTATGCATAGCCGTGGTGGTGGACAAGTTCCGTTTATTTCAATTAATTACGGAACGGACACATCAAAGGAAGGAAGACTATTAATTAAACAATTACTACAGGCAACACAAGCGGGATTAGGAAAAAGCGAAACGCCTATTTTCCCCATTCAAATTTTTAAGTTAAAAAAAGGTGTAAATTTTGAAGAAAAAGATCCAAATTATGATTTATTTGAACTTGCATTAGAAACAACAGCGAAGCGATTGTTCCCTAACTTTTCATTTTTAGATGCGCCATTTAATGCAGCGTATTATAATGGGCACCCAGAAAGTGAAGTATGTTATATGGGGTGTCGTACTCGTGTGATGTCTAATATTCATGGTGAGGAGACAGCAATTGGCAGAGGAAATCTATCATTTACCTCTATTAATCTAGTAAAATTGGCTTTAATAAATGATTCAAAAGAAGGGTTTTTCAAATCGTTAAATCATTATATCAAACTTGGCATTCGTCAATTGCTAGAAAGATATTCATATCAATGTACAAAAAAAGCAAGAGATTTTCAATTCCTATATTCACAAGGGATTTGGCGCAATGGAGAAAAACTACAACCAGAAGACTCAGTTACTGAGATTTTAAAGCAAGGAACATTGAGCCTTGGTTTTATTGGACTTGCGGAATGCTTGGTTGCCTTAACAGGAAAACACCATGGGGAAGATAAAGATTCATGGCAACTTGGAAAAGAAATTGTTACCTTTATGAGAAATAAGATGGACCAAGCAACAAAAGAGCATTGCTTGAATTTTACCTTAATTGCAACTCCTGCCGAGGGACTATCAGGGAAGTTCATCAAAAAGGATCGTGCTGAGTTTGGAACTATTACAGGTGTAACCGATCATGATTACTATACAAATTCATTTCATATTCCAGTTTATTATCCTATTCAAGCAATTAATAAAATACGTTTAGAAGGACCGTTTCATGCTCTTTGCAACGGTGGTCATATTACTTATATTGAACTAGATGGAGCGGCAGCACATAATCAAATGGCTTTAAAACAGATTGTTCAAGCAATGGCTCAGTATGAAGTAGGATATGGTTCAATTAATCACCCAGTGGATCGTTGTAAATGTTGTGACTATAATGGAGTGATTGAAAATGAGTGCCCTAGCTGTGGAAATATAGAAGATCATCATATTGAAAGAATTCGCCGTATTACTGGATATCTTGTAGGGGACATGTCAAAATGGAACAATGCAAAGCGTAGTGAAGAAGCAGATCGTGTGAAACATAAATGAAGGTAATGAATATTATTCATGATAGTGTAGTAGATGGTGAAGGGCTACGAACAGTTGTGTTTTTTGCCGGTTGTCCACATCATTGTTTAGGTTGCCATAACCCCAAATCATGGAATCTTTATAATGGTACCGAGATGAGTGTGAAAGAAATTATAAAAGAAATTTCCAAAAATCCTCTCACTGATGTAACATTTTCAGGGGGTGACCCATTTTTTCAAGCTATCGAGGTCAAAGAAGTTGCAAAAGCCGTAAAAAGCTTAAACAAAAATCTTTGGATTTACACTGGCTATACACTAGAAGAGATACAGAATTCACAAAACAAAGATATGATTGAGCTGTTACATTATGGGGATGTTTTAGTTGATGGAAGATTTGAAATTGAAAAAAGAGATTTGACTCTTCCATTTTGCGGAAGCTCAAATCAACGTATTATACGCCTAAAATAAATATAATTTCCTTGATTTTTTTCGATTATTCGTTATCACTAATCCAATATTTATGAGCAGAAAGTATTTGCTCATAAATATTGGAAATACACAATAAAAAAATTTGTAAAAAGGTCCATGCTCAATTCTTACACTTTTTTTGCAATGCTCTTGGAACATATACACAAAAAGGTTCGCTTTCCATGTAATCCCCCGTCATCGCAAATGCCCTAGAACGAGATCCCCCACAAACATATCGAAACTCACAAACACCGCATTTGCCTTTATAATTGTCTGGATTACGAAGACTTTGAAAAACAGGAGAGTTTCGATAAATTTCAGCTATCGGTGTTGATTTAATATTCCCGGTTTTAATCGGCAATAGCCCACTTGGGTATACATCTCCAATATGAGAAATAAATACAACTCCATTTCCATCATTTACTCCTTTTGGAGCGCGTCCAAATTCATTAAATCCGTCCGTCATTCCTTCCATCAGTACATCTCTATATTGAATAATTTGATTTATCTTTTTAATTCCCTTCATTTTTTCTTGAAGAACAACGCGTCTATAGTGCTGAGCAGCTGTGGTTTTTATATCAAAAGAAACAGTTTTACTAAGCTGATATAGCCATCGGAACACTCTTTCATGTTGAATTGGTGAAATCATATCTTTCTCTTTACCACGTCCTGTTGGGACTAAGAAAAATACACTCCACAACACACAACCTAATTCTTCTACTAAATTTGCCATATCTTTAAGTACACTCAAATTATAATTAGAAACAACTGTATTAATTTGAATAGGGATTTTTAATTCATTTAAATGATGAATTGCATCCATTGTTAATTTAAATGACCCCTCTGTTCCTCTAAAATGATCGTGTACTTCAGCTGTTGGTCCATCTATACTAAATGCCCATCTAGCAATCCCAACATCTTTTGCTTTTTTAATCGCTTCTTTAGTAACCTTTGGAGTAGCACTGGGGGTCATGGAAACCCGAATACCTTTCTTCACCGCGTATTCAGCAATATCATATATATCCGAACGCATTAATGGATCCCCACCAGTAAAAACCAGCATCGGATTATCCATTTCATATATATCATCAATTAGTTTTTTTCCTTCTTCTAATGTTAACTCAAAAGGATCGCGATAATGCTGAGCTTCAGCACGACAATGTAGACATTTTAATTCGCATGCTCTTGTTAACTCCCATATTACAATAAATGGGTTTTTATTATAATCACGATTTATCAAAAAGAAAGCCTCCCATCAACTTACATACTATATTGTAAAATTATATGTGCATTTTTGTTGTGAGATTTATCACGCATAAGTTTTTAGCATTTAAAAAATCCCTCCTAAAATAGATGAAATTAAGATAAAAAAGCACTCTCCTATTTATAGGGGAGTGCTTTTTATTTTAAATATATCTTAAATATTTATATTTTATTGCTTTTTTATATAAATTTGATTTACTTATTATTTCTATTAGATTTCATCAAATCATTTAGTAATAAATCTAATTCTCTACTATAACAAATTACCTTTTCATGAGTGAATCCATACTGCTTAACAAGCGATATTAATTCTTCTTTTTTTTCAATTACTTGATTTAACTTCTTATAATTAGACATAGTTTTTGTACAATCCCGTCTTACCTACATACAGGTCATCTAGGCAGCATTTTTGTTAGATGCTCTATTTAGAACACAGCTCTTTATAATATTTATTTCCCCTTAACACCCATATACAATATATTTACAAATATCAAATACAAAATCTATGAACTAAAAAAGTTATACCTACTTAACTTATTACACACCTTTATATGCTTGTTTATATACTTCTTTTAATTCTGAAATCAATGGAAGTTTCGGATTTGCTGGTGTACATTGATCTTCAAATGCTCTTTCCGATAAAACATCCACAACATTTTCAAATGCTTCTTGTTTTACTCCTTGTCCTGCAATACTCATATTAATATTCAATTCTTTTCCAAGGCTGATAATTGCTTGTACCAGAGATTCTACCCCTTCTTCTACTGTACTTGCTGGCAGCCCCAATGTTCTTGCAATATATGCATAACGTTCATCTGCCACAAAATGCTCATATTTTGGGAACAATGCATGTTTTCTTGGCTTAATAGCATTATAGCGAATTACATGCGGCATTAAGATTGCGTTAGCACGTCCATGTGGAATGTGAAATTCTGGTCCAAGCTTATGCGCCAAACTATGATTAATACCCAGAAATGCATTTGCAAAAGCCATACCTGCAATTGCAGAAGCATTATGCATTTTCTCACGTGCTTCTTCATCATTTCCATTTTTATATGCTCTCGGTAAATATTTAAATACGAGATCAATGGCTTTTAAGGCCAATCCATCTGTATAGTCATTTGCCATAATAGACACGTATGCTTCAATTGCATGTGTTAACACATCCATTCCAGTGTCTGCTGTTACATGAGGTGGCACTGTCATTACAAACTGTGGATCAATAATCGCTACATCTGGTGTTAATTCATAATCAGCAAGTGGATATTTTATATTATTTTTTTTATCTGTAATAACCGCGAATGGTGTCACTTCTGACCCTGTTCCTGATGTTGTTGGAATCGCAACAAATTGTGCTTTTTGCCCTAGTGTTGGAAATTTACATGTACGTTTTCTAATATCTAAAAACTTTTGTTTGATTCCAAAGAATTTTGTTTCTGGATATTCATAAAATAGCCACATTCCTTTTGCTGCATCCATTGCTGAGCCTCCGCCCAATGCAATAATTACATCAGGTTTGAAGCTTCTCATCATCTCAGCACCCTTGAATACTGTTTCATCTGATGGATCTGGTTCTACCTCTGAGAAAACACCTACTTTTACATCATTTAAATGCTGTTGTAAGTAATGTGTAACTGTATCCACATATCCCAGTTCTACCATTCCTGGATCCGTTACAATGAATGCTCGTGAAATGTTTGGCATCTTAGCTAAATATTGTGTCGCATGTTTTTCAAAAAAAACCTTAGGTGGTAATTTGAACCATTGCATATTATTTTTTCTATTCGCCAAACGCTTTACATTAATTAAATGTGTAGCTGTTACGTTTTGAGAAACAGAATTTTTACCGTATGATCCACAACCTAATGTTAAAGATGGAATAAATGCGTTATATATATCACCAATCCCACCTTGTGCTGACGGTGAATTTACAATAAGGCGACAAGCTTTCATTCTTAAACCAAATTGTTTTTGTACTTCTTTATTTGTAGAATGAATAACCGCTGAATGCCCTAAGCCACCTAAATTTAACATTTCTTCACAGTATTTAAATCCTTCTTCTCGTGAATTTGCTTTGATACAAGCTAATACTGGGCTCAATTTTTCACGTGATAGTGGATATTCTGCACCCACTCCCTTAATTTCAGCTACAAGTATTTTTGTATCTTCTGGTACCTTAATGCCTACTAATGATGCAATATAATGTGCTGATTTCCCAACGATATCACTATTTACTGCACATGTATTTTCATTAATAACAAGCTTCTCTAATTTTATTCTCTCTTCTTCGGTAACAAAATAACAATTGTTGTCTTGCATTTCTTTTTTTACACTATTATAGATTTCTTTATCTACAATGATTGCTTGTTCAGAAGCACAAATCATACCATTATCAAATGTTTTTGATAAAATTAAATCGTTTACAGCTCGTTTTACATGTGCTGATTTCTCTAAATAACAAGGTACATTCCCAGGTCCTACTCCTAAGGCCGGTTTCCCTGTAGAATATGCTGATTTAACCATTCCAGCACCCCCGGTTGCAAGAACAAGTGCAACCCCCTCATGGTTCATTAATCTTTTTGTTGCCTCAACAGAAGGTTTTTCGATCCATTGAATGCAATTCTCCGGTGCCCCTGCCTTAATTGCAGCATCTCTTAATATTTTAGCCGCTGCAACAGAGCATCGCTGAGCAGATGGATGAAAAGCGAAAATAATTGGATTTCTTGTTTTCATTGCAATAATTGCTTTAAACATAGTAGTTGAAGTAGGGTTCGTTACTGGTGTCACACCAGCAACTACACCTACTGGTTCGGCAATTTCAATGACTTCTTCATGTGGATCTTCATGAATAATTCCTACAGTTTTATCTTTTTTTATGCTATGCCAAATATATTCAGTCGCAAATATATTTTTTGTACATTTATCCTCATACACACCTCGACCAGTTTCCTCAACTGCCATTTTTGCTAATGGCATATGTTGATCTAATCCAGATAGTGCCATTTCATGAACAATATGATCTACTTGCTCTTGCGTATAAGATTCTAGTGCTTTTAGTGCTTCTTTTCCATTTTCAACTAAAGTATTAACAACTTCTTGTACATCATTTTCATCTTTAATTACTACGTTGACCATTGCTTGTACTTCTTTTTCATCTGTCTTGTTTGTCATATTAAAGCCTCCAGATCACTATAAAAATAGATTTAAAATGTTGGAACTTATTGTTTTCATCTTGCCTATTAAGTAAAAGCTTAAATCATGTGAAGTATTTCACAAATAATGATATGAAATTTTCAACTACTCCTACTATACATGAAATGACTATTTTTTATTGTGTATTTTTTGTGAAGTATTTCACAAATATTTATAATAATTCTAATCAATAATTACTTATTTACACCATCAATATATACAATTACATTCTCAGTTGTATTATTTCTCAATTCAATGTACACCTCAGCATTAAAATACAATATTTGTTGATGCCTTAATATCTCAATTTCATTATCAATTATAACCATTGTTTCACCGAAAACTGCATACATACAAATATCCTTGTTCAAATATTTTGGTATGACAACATTACCTGACGGATTAATGAAAAAAAATGATGGAAATGTATTTTCAGTTTTATTAATAATTGTTTTGAATACATCATCATTTAATCCCATAGGTGTTACATTTTTTAGTTGCATAAATATCACTCCTATTCATGTATAAAAAATTTAATAAAGTATAATAAATTTATACTCTATTTTTACAAACTTATAGCGAGGATCTCGACTTTGCCTATAAGTTTATAACTATTAATTTCCTAAAGCAACAGTAATTCATCTTCTTGTAAAGGATTATTAATTTGTTATAGTATGTAAATCTCTTTGTTGTGATAACTCTACTAAAGAAGACATTTAACACTTATATGTAATTTATCTAGTAGTATTTTATGCGTATAGTAGTTAGAACTTTTTATTAATAAATTTTGAAAACATTAGTATATATAATATACATTATTTTTTTATTTAAAAATATTTTGTTTGTCCCCATCCTCTCTAAAATATTCCCCCTTTTCTTAAAATCTTATATAAATATATATCTTATATATATTAAAAATATAAAGATAAAACTTTTATAGGTTCATAAAATATAGAATAAGGCCTGATATGACAATGTTTTTAACATACCCTACTGTAAAAAATCATAAATGGTATGTAATGGGAGTGTGAAAATAGACTTTGTTGTATCATCCTTTCTACATAAAATCATAAAAAAATACCACTATACCTACATAAAAAATGAAGAAAAATAATTCAGTGATGAGTATATTTATTCATTCGTAAATAA
Source organism: Bacillus sp. BF2-3 (assembly GCF_008368795.1). Lineage (NCBI taxonomy): Bacteria > Bacillati > Bacillota > Bacilli > Caryophanales > Bacillaceae > Bacillus > Bacillus sp. BF2-3. The sequence continues at coordinate 24,369 of NZ_QOSA01000039.1, read as the reverse complement.
GAAGACATTCTCGATATTTGTCCCCAATTTGTAGTCATTTGTACACAATCTATACACAATGATCATTATTTAATCCACTTAATTCAGTTATTAATATTTAATCACATAAAACTTGATGAATTTTAGTAGATTTACTTATAGAACCCTTATATAGCAACAATAGTATGATATTTTTATTCACAAATGATACTTTTTATATACATATCCACTAAAAATATAATTTTTCTTATGATTTTATGTAGAGTAAAATCTTTATTTATATAGGTATTGGATGCCTTTTCAAGTTACTATTGTGGAAATTAAGAATGATGAATAATTTTTATTGTATAGAAGTGCATAAAAAAAGATTCTATTTTCAATAGAATCTTTTAAAAAAGTATATAAATGGGTCTAATAGAAAGACTTTGAATGATAGAACCAACACGAATAGCCCTCTACTTTGATTTTTTTTCAAATATAGAGAGCTGAAAATGATTACATTTCTTCCATTACTTTTAATACCTGTTCAGTTGATGTTACTTGAATCCCAGCACGTATCAGCTGTTCCAACGCACGTATAAAGGTAATTAAATTTATGCTACCAGGTACTTCAATTACCCTTAGCTTTTCTTTTGGTAATTTATCTATCTTTTCAATGAACAATTCACGTACATCACTAGGAATAAAGCGTTCTTTATGTCCTTTTATTTTTAGAAGTTCACGCATTTCTATTTCTAAAGCCATATAAGCATTTAGATTTGCACCTTGTTCATAAGCGTATTTTCTAAATAATGTTTCTTCTTGATATCTTAGATAATTACGATGGTAAGATTCCTCTGTAACAGGTACGGCAAATTTGTTCTTTAATAACTCAAATGTTTTACGGAACAGCTTCTTGATGCTTCGGCGAGAGTACATAGAGAAATGCAATCCGAAATCAAATATAGCTTGTTCTTTTTGTTTTGCTGGTACGTGCTGTGTAATAAGAGGATAAATCCCTTCTTTAGCTGCGGTATCAAGAATATGATACTGTGATGTTTGATTCAGTAATTTTTTCAGTGTATATACTAACTTACTTGGATATTTTTCAGTGCGATCAATCATGTCACGCAAACTATGTATTACACTACGGATTTGTCGATGACAGGTATTTTTAAGTACATGAATAAATTTATTCATGTCTCGTGTAAATTCCCCAATATGCATTTCTTGTAGTGTAGATTCAATAAATCGGGCTTTACGGGCATACGTAACCTTTGGAGTAAAAGGATCACGATACTGTAGTTCGCCTGATTCTTTTCCACATAAGAAGTCTGGATGAATAGATAAAAATAAAGTCGTGTATTTTTTCTTGTTTTGAACCCCTTTTTGTAGTTTACAGATTTTGAATAGTGGAGTTCCTGTACAAGGCAATACAGTCGTTAGTTCTTTCATAACTGCACGAATTTGATGTGGATACTTCTTATGTAGAAAGCGGTACATCCCACCAAAGTGAGTCTTATTACCTCTTTCATCCTGTTTGTCTAAAGAACGTTTTAATGTAGTTTCTCTATGCTGTTGCATAGCAATATCTAAGAATAGCTTCTTAGATGCTACTGAAAGTTCAAAGAAAGCTTTTGTAAAGACTACAGGACTAATGTAAACATAAGGATTTGCTTTTTCTGTTTCTTCATTCATAAAATGAGTTATTTTAATTGTGTATCGACTATCTAATTCATTTTCAATCGTAATAATGTTATGTAGGCTTAATTTTTTTAATGCAATATAGAATTGAGAATGCTGTATACATGCCAATTCTTCTTTGTATTGCTTATAGTCTTCCCAAAGCATATGTACTGTTACGTTTGGAATAATACCATTCGTATAGCATTTTTTATGTAGGTAAAGAAATACTTCAAGATCTGCATTTGTAATACCGTACAATTTATGTTTTCTTCCCATTGTCTTTGAAATAGTATGACGTGAAAAAGATGGCTTTGCTTGTGCAACAAATCCATCGATATCCGCAATACGTTCTTCATACGACATTTGATTAATAATATCTTCAAGGTATGTATCTTTATAGCTATAGTATTTTCCTTCCAATGCATCAACAAGTGCTTGCCAAGATTTTAATGTAACTATAACCGCATTAGTAGATTGTCCATCTAGACTACGTTGATTACGAATAACAAATGATTTGCTCATCTTTTTCACCTCCTATACAAATTAAAATATACATATCCGCACAATATAAAATATACCGATTTTAATTATAGCAAATCAAAATTTGATGAAATGGGCCCCTTTAAGAGCCAACATGAAAAAATGAAATATACGTTAATCCCTTTCATATCAAGGGGTTTCGGGTTTTGTCCTATTTTTTTTATGGACATGATATCACTATGGATTTTCATGTTCCGAATATATAAGAAAATGAGTTGTAAAATCCTAATAAACGTTGTTCTAATGGGGTTGGAAGCTTATTTTCAAAAAAATATAAGGGACATCATAGGGCTGTGGATTTTCATATTTCTATTTATTATAATTCATATGAAAATCATCAATAAACATTGATATTAAAGGGATTTATATGAAATTTGGTATTTATAAAAGGAACGTGATACCGCTAGGAGTGATTCATCTTTTTAGATAGAAAGGGACATGATACCGCTATAAATTTTCATGTTTTATAATTCCCTGAAATTTGAGAAGATGTTGTATAAATGTATGGTATATAAGGGGTTTAGGAGGATTTATGAAACAAGAAAGGGACATGATACCGCTATAAATTTTCTTGTTTCATACCTTGAATATAGAAGAAACCCTTTTGTATCAAGGGTAAAAAAGATTATGAAAAAAATATATAGTTTAATTTCATGAAACATTTAAGACTCGATTTTTTCATGTTTTAGTCAAAAGGGACATGATACCGCTATAAATTTTCACTTTGTATGCAAACTTTAATGAGTATTACCATATATACAAGGGCAATTTTTAAACATGAATAACCTAGCTTTTTCATGTTTAATCAAAAGGGACATGATATCGCAAAAGAATTTCATGTTTCAGCTAATTCCTTGAAAAATATTAGGTTTCTTATAACGTCTTACCTTTTCCAAATGGATACAGTCTTGTATAATCAGTAAAAGAAGTGGTTATAAGCATACGTGCTAGATTATCACTAAAGGATGGTTGGATAGAACTTACTGTATTCTTTTTTATTTTCATGAATAGGAACATCATAAGGCTATATAGATTTAAGTTTAAATCATTCTCAATTGTAAATTAAATAAGGAGAAGGATGTATATGGATAATGTTCTACAATTGTTTAAAGATGCATTAGTAATATCAGCACCTATCTATAAACATAATGAACAATTGTGGTATAAATGGAATGCTTATTACTTAGAAGTTAAAGAAGATACTAGTAGGATCGTAACTTCGGACTATTTTTCCCCATCATTTTCAATGCTTGTACAGTGGCTTGAACAGCAACAAAAAAAGGGAATCTCCTCTTTGGAAATATTCACCAACATAGAAGCTTACCAAATTGAAATTGATGTGGCGATAGGATTATTTGTGGAGCAAGAGTTTTCAAGAGCTAACAATGAAACCGTGCAGGAACCAAAGGAATCTAATACAAGTTTAGAGCACGAGAATTACTATGAAGTGAATAATTCTGCGGTTTATTATAAATTAAGAGATGGCATAGCAAAGAATCAATTTGAAGAAGATGAAAATACAAAGTTGAAATCTTATCCAATTGAAACGAAAGATAGTAGTGGAGTTGCACAACTATCTTCACATAAAGATGAAGATTTAAGATTAATAAATATTGAAGAAGCTGCTCGTTGGAATACATTGGTTGATGGTGTAATGAGTAATATGGATGATTTAACTGCTGACTGTTTAGATGCAATTACTATTCAGTGGTTAAAAGAGGCAAAGTCTCCTGATGAATTCATAGATTTTTCATATAATCAGGTATTAGAAATGTGTAGCATACCTAAAGCAAAGGCTAATAACACAGAATATTATCGAGCTGAAGATAAAATAAAGGTTGCCAAACGTATTGCTGCCTTAGCAAGTATTTTTATCTATTTAAATGATGATAATGAGGTAGTTGTATTAAATGATCGAGCTGAAGCAGGTAAACATTATGAAGTAAAGCGAGAAGTTATAAAGAGGCTTTTTGTATTAGATTCTGTGGTACTCTGGAGAGATACTAACACTAACGAATATATGGGGATAGAATCTTGCAGGATTAAGCCAGGGAGCTTCTTATCAAGTTATTTATATGGTTCTAGTAGTACAACGGCACTATTATCAAAAAAAGCGTTAGAATATAATAGTTATAGACATAAATATCATAAGAGATTGATTCGTTATTTAACTTGGCAATGGAGAATTCGTCAAATGTTCTCTAGTTTAAAAAGGCCTTACTCTATAGGAGGAGATAAGGGATTACTGGCTGTCATGGGTATAAATCAAAATCAAAAGCCAAATCGTATTCGTGAACAGTTAGAAAATGTTCTTATTGATTTAGAGAAGGAAAAGGTTATATCACATTGGGAGTACAGTGAAGATTTAAAAGAGGAAATGTTAACAAAGAAGAATTGGTTTAAGAACTATTATGCTCAGTTAGGTATAATAATTTTACCGCCGAAAGAATTAATGAATTCAATAGAAAAAATAGCGAAGAAAAAAACAGTAGAGATCATACAAGAAGAGTCTCCAGTGAAAATAGAAAATAACACTTTAGATGTGGATGATTATGAAAATTCAATTAGAGAAAAAATATCATTCTTCCATATGAATAAAAATATTACAATGCGAGAACTTTCAAAAGAAATAGGTATATCACAACCTACCCTTTCTAGGTTTTATAATAAGAAAACAAAACGCCTTTCAGGCACGGCTAAAGATAAATTAAATCAGTGGTATAAAAGACAAATTATTATTGATAAGATGTAGAAAAACTTAAATCCATGATAAAAAAGAGTCCCTATTTTAGGGACTCTTTTTTATCATGGATTTATAACGTTAGTTACCAAATAAATTGGCTGTATCGTATAAAAGACAAATTATTATTGATAAGATGTAGAAAAACTTAAATCCATGATAAAAAAGAGTCCCTATTTTCTTTTTTATCATGGATTTATAACGTTAGTTACCAAATAAATTGGCTGTATCCAGGTCTTCATATTCATCTTTAAGTACCGCTTTTTCAGCTGTTGATTCATTTTCTATATGTGTATCTTTAGAAGTAGAATTTTTTTCATTAGATGAGATTATTCTATTTGAATCGGCTACCTCTTCTTCATTTGCTTGGCTTTCTTTTTGAATAGTAAGGTTTGAATTATTTAAAAGTATACGCTTAACATCATTTAAAAAGTCTTTATCTTGAAGTAAAATTTCTTTTTGCATTTGTTGCTGTATCTTATAATCAGCCACGTCTTGTAATCCGTGTTTATCAATAAAATAGCAAACAAGTTTATACAAAGAATCGGCTATATTGCTTTGTGACTCGAACCATTTAAAGAATTCTTCATTCTCAATCTTCTTGAGGTTCCAGAAGAAGGATTCTCTTTTTTTGTCGGACATACTATTTCACCTTTTTTCGAGAAAGAATTTTCTTGATAATTTGCATCCCCTTAGCATTCATATCTACAGCGTATTTCTCTGGAATCCACAATAAGTACATTCCAACTCGCTCACAATACTCTAATAATTGATTATATAATTCATCTTTAAAAGTAATACTTCCCCCACCATACACACATAAAACTTCAGCTTCACTGGCTGTATTGTTTACATATTTTTCATCTGTATCTTCTAGGATTAGTTCAGCTTGTTCCACTTTTGTAATATTAAAGTGGGTTGTTGCCTCTTCATGGTATTTATGATCTATATCTTGAAGAATCTGAGAGAATTGTTGGCGTTTAATGTTTGTGCCACGTTCTTGATTTAATAATTTTACAGCTTCTTCTGTAGCATGACCGACACCACGTCTTTCACCGCTACAAGCATCAATTACAGGATTCACGCCAACTGTATAGATATACTCAGTTGTTCCATCCCCAATATCAGAATGTAAAATCTTTTTGTTTTTAAAGAAGGAGCCGTCAATTTTTTTGATTTCAAGTTTTTTTGCATATAGTTTAGTGAAATCAGTAAACATCTCCTCTTCCCCTTCAAGAATTGCAAATAACGGAGGAACACCCTCTTGTGTGATGTTTGCACTATTAAATGTTAAGCTCACCGTTACCTGCTCTTCTCCTACATAAACCACTACAACATGATTTGAATTAGTAAAACGTTGTTCTAAATGTTTAGCGTTTACGGGTGTCCATTGGCTTGCTGGGATAGCTGAAATAAGGTCAACAGTCACATTGATTGATTGTGGCAGTTGTTCTGTTCGTTCCCATTCAAGTTGAACTGATTTGTTTGCGATTAATCCTAGCATATTAATTAGTGGTAAATCATCATTGTATTTTTGACCGACTTTAATGTTCATGTTTTTAGGGTTTTTACCTGTTAACATCGCACGATTTCCTATGAAATACATCCCGGATCTTCGAATTGATTTACTAGCAATATTCACGAACATATTATCTACTAAATTAACTACGTTTTTTTGGATGTTTGTCTCTGTAACATTAGGCATTGAGTAAACACTTTGATATACATTTTTCATTTTTATGTATTCACCATTGATGTAACCTTTAAATGAATCGTTCCCAATATCACCTTCTATGTCTATATGAAGAGTTTTGCCTTTTAAACTTGCCATTATACATCACCTCTATGAAATTTATTTCTAATTTATATCTAATAAATATATTATAACCTATAAAACCTTTAACAACAAGGGTTTTATAAGGTTTATGAATAAAAAATATAATTAAAATATAAAATAGATATAAAATAAATATAAACCAGATAATAAATCGAGATGGGTTGGGTTATTTCAGGATATTTCTGGTCCTTTGTATTTTTGGATATATATTAGATATCTTTTAAATATCCATAAAATATAAAAAGCGTTATTGGTGGGAGGAATACGTTTGTCGAAGATGCCTTTTAAAATATCATGTTGTTTCTATGGTTTACGGATAGACTATTGATGATATATTTTGGGAATCCAAGGGATATCTAGTGGAATGAGGTATACATTTTAATCAGGAGGAAGAAAATTAGAATGCAAATAAGATTAATTACGAATATGACTTATACATACTTGAATAGTTAAAATGGTTAGCCGAATAAACGTTATAAAGGTGTTATTTCGGTGTTTGATATTATGTGAACGCTAGGCGTTATTAATGCGTTAAACCCCCTTTAAATCAACGATTTCAATGTTTTTTATAAACAAATAGCTGATAAAAGAAATGAGATTGGAAGATTAGATGTTTTTTGGTGTAGTAACGCATTGAAAGACGGTTTTAAACTGAAATTTCTATTATATAAGTTTGTTTTTGGGTATTTTGATGATAACTATAACTAAAAGACTAAAAAAGTAGTATGCAAATTAATTCTCTACATATCAAGTTACAATATGTATTTTTGTTGTATATGTTCTATTTGTATCTGCAGCACTCCTTTAAAAGAATAGAGAATCTATGAAATTTGATTTGAATATAAAAATTGAACAGGATTAATTACAGATTCATATATATTTGCTAAACAAACGTTATTATGGTGTTTATCTGGCGAACTTACCAGATGAACACTAGGCGTTTTTAAAGCGTTAAATATTGTAATAGCAACATTTAAAGGTGGTTTTAAAGAGAAAATGGTTTACGTAATGATAAAACCTATAAATTTATTTTTCGAGCTCAATAATAAAAAAAGAAGTCTGTATAGGCTGTAAAGAATTTCAATTGAAGTATTTCTATATAAAAAATCACATAGATATCAAAGTAGTCTCTACATACATACTTAGATCATAGCGGCAATATAAAGCTATGTTGAAAAGGTGTTTTTTTAGGAAGTCCATTGGTAACATACTTAAAAAAATAAAACTTCTTTCTGAAGCAACTAATATAATATGATTTAGGATTGGTTATATATCTAGGCTGCTGATTGGTTGGTATACTTTTACTGTTTATAGTAGGAATGTAGTAATTGATTCTCCGTGAACGCTATGCGTTCACGGAGAATCGCAGGAATGCTGGCTTAAAGTTTAAAAGTAAGATATTTAAATAGATAATGAATAACCTTTATTGCTCTTGTTTTATTTTTGAAATTAACTCTAAATTTTTATGGTAAGACATCAAATTTTTTAACCAAAATTATATATTTAAGTTTCTTAAGTTACATTAAATACAATAGTTTTATTATATGAACGTTTTAGAAGTGTTATTTAGGTGTTGTTATTTTGTAATGGGGCCTACTTGAATCAATTTTTAGTTGCATATTTACATATTAATTAATTGGATGTTTTTGATGGATAGAGCAGAAGCTTTGGTAAAGAGATAATATGAGTGTAATTTAAAAGAATCTTTTTTTTATATAAGGAGATTCAAGATAGAAATCTTAGTCCGGAGAGAAGTACGATGGATATAAGCATATGTTTTTTGAAATGAATTACTCTAGTCCAAACAAAATAAAATTCTACAAAAGAAACAAACGAACGGAAATATGGTTATAATAGGTGATCAAACAAAAATATCTATAATCTATAGTGGAACGCTGTTTGCAAAGCCTATGAATTAGTACGACTGTTAAATGATACATAAAAGAATTAATGAAAATTGGTACTTCTGTTGAGAATGATGTGGGATTAGGAATTAAAGAAGTCTTTTTATTTATAAAAAAGCTAAATTTGTTCCAACAGTAGAAACTAGCTAATAAAAACAAAACGTATTCTTTTCAGAAGAACGAATGATACTTTGAACTGGCATATGTAGTCTAAAGAAGGCAATAATTTTTTGATGTATCTTAGATATAATTTCAATAACGTTGGAGTCGAAGGCAAAATGTAATGAGGTGAAAGTTATAGTTGTATTTAATCGCATGCTTTAGGCACTTATTTTAGAGGTTTTACGAATGAATTGTTCATTATTATGGCATATTCCATAATAGATATATTAATCAAGGATTAACTAAAAAAATAAATCAATTCATTTCTAGCTTTACAATATAATTATAAAAAAATAGAAAAATTTTATAATGGGATTTATGAGTGTAACGAAAGTTACTATCACACACTGAGGGTTTCATGAACGTTATAAAAACGGTCATGAAACCCTCAGAAAATATTTTTAACACTACTAACAATTTTTTGTATAGGATGTATTTAATATGAGAATACTATTTATGTGAAACTGTGACCTCTTAACAATATTGCGATCTATTTAATATATGAGATTACTGTTTTATCCTGTTTTTCATAATTTGGTCAAACATGGGACGATAGTTTACAATTGCAATGAGTTTTCTGCAACCAACATCCTATCTTAAGAATTCATAAAAAGCAATATCTACAATTATATAATAACAAGCCAAGCATTTTGGCTTACGTCAATTGGCATACACCTATCCCGTTCACATTTTTGAGGAAATAGTTCTTTGTCAGAGATTGATAAAATTTATGCAATAATTTTGAGAATGCTACTTTTAAGCAACTATGCTTTTAAATGATGTTACCAAATCGAAGACGTTATAAATTTAAATTATTGATCCTAACTATAATCTATAAAGGTTAAGTGAATATTTTAAGGTATCGGGATTCTTGGAGAATCTAAACGTTATCAAAGTGTTATTTTAGTGTTTATTTTCACGTGAACGCTATCCGTTATTTTACCGACTAATCCCTTAACTACAACGTTAGGAGTTATTTAAAGAGCGTTATAACTAACAGATGTATGAATAAATAAAATAAGTATTCATATGATGTTTTGTTCCATTTGAATGATAAAAATAAAATATATCTATATATAAATTAGTATTCTATATATTATTTAATTCTTATAATATAATATATTGTTTTTATAACTAGTACTAAATGTTATAAAAACAATTTCAACTAAATGAAGTAAAAATATATCGTATTAAATTCTTTAAACAGGGATCAACTTGCAAGAAGCAAAGCATAATCTTCCAAGGGCGTATTTCAAGAAATCTCCTAATTTTAGCCGTGTTATAGATGTTCATGAGAGTTTCATTCTTATAACACACATTATGATAAAGGTATTAACACAAGTTTAAATCATAAGAACGAAGTATTTTATTTATAAAGTATATGAATTACGAGAATAGCCACCTAACAAATAAGAAATGGAGTGTCTTTTTATTTAGTAATCTTGCGTCTCCAAACATCCTTACAGGCTGTTTGAGGCGCAAGATGTTTAATACTGTAGGAATAAAAAAATGAACGCTTACGAAACGTTAATTTAACGGTTCGTAAAACGTGAACGCTATGCGTTCACGAGGAATTCGGTACATTAATATTATACGTTTAGATATATTTATATCTAAACGTATAATGTGGCTTTAGGATAGATATGTCTTATTTAACAGTGTTGATAACGCGTATAAATTAGTAATAATGAACGCTGCGATGGTATGGTGCTTTTTTATTATTACAAATCTTAAGATTTATCCTAAGTTAATGTTAAGCTTAATATAACAAATAAAATCTGATAAATTTATTAAAGTAGGCTGGAGATATATGAAGTATCTTTGGAATCCATAAGGCAGGACAAAGAGATAAGTAGTTGTGATTATGCTAAAATCTTTTTTAACTTAAGTGTTATTGAGTGTTTTTCATGTGAACACTACCCGTTTTTTTGGCGTTTACCTCTTTAATATCAATATCCTGAGTTGTTTAAAGGATATAATTTATGTTAAAGCAATATATAAAATCTGATAGGGTGTATCAATTAATAGTCCATAATAAAGCTGTATGTTTCTAGGTTGTACTAAATAATGAACGTTATAATAACGACCCTGACTATGCTATATATGTCATAAAGTATTTTAAGCAAGTGGTATGAAATAAAGTAGTTGCTAAATTAAAAATAGTTGATGTTAGTAGACTATGTTCAAAGTATGATTACGGAAATATAGACATTAATTGGCGTGTTCTTCCTATGGTACATATCTTATTAGCAAAGTTTTAAATTATAAGAGCGATAAGAATCGTCTAAAAGGCCTAGGAGCTATGTGATAGCGGCCTAACAAATTAAAGAATGGAAAATTTTCTGTGTTTAGTGTTTTGAACGTGAAACGATCTGTAAGGATATTAGATGGCAAGTATTTTAATACAATAAAAAAACGATATGAGCGCTTACAAAACGTTAATTTAACGTTTTGTAACTAATGAACGCATAGCGTTCATTAGAGATTCAGTGCATAAATATAGTGATTTTCCTTTAAGGACGACATAATGTAACTTTAGAAGTAAAGATATGGCCTTTAATAATAGCGTTTATAACGCATAGGATTTAATAATAATGAATGCTGTGATTGATGACATTTATATGAAAAAATTTAGTCTGGCAAAATGAATTAAAGAAGACTAGAAAAAGCATGGAGTTTCCTATACAGGTTTATTATGTGGTTAAGAAATTAGAGGATTTGTCAATCTTCCCTAAAAATTGACAAAGTAAACACTTAACTAATTTTAGGAAATAGGATTAACATGTTTTTATTAGCGATATAGAGAGTTTTTGGAATCCATAAGAAAGGTCCAATAAGATATGTTAAGAAAAATATATTGGATAACTGGGTACTTAGTATCCTTGAGGTAATGGATACCTAAGTACAGAAGCCAAACGGTTTCTAATTCAGTAGGCTATCCCGATAGTTCTTACGTTTAGCTTCATTTCTAAGATTGAGCGCTGTGTTACGATCTCTATCATGACGTGTGCCACAATAAGGATAATCCTACTCACGAATGTTTAGATTTTTAGCATCTATGTTTTTATAGTTGCAATTGGAACATAATTGACTAGAAGCAAATGTTTTAGATATTACAACTAATTGTTCACTACACCACTTTACTTTATATTTCAACATTGTTTGAAATTGTGACCAAGACATGTCACTAATCGCTTTTACAAACTTTCTATTTTTGAGCATACCACTGAATTATAAGTATTCTTTACCAATGACATGATGCTTTTTGATGATTTTAGTAGAAAGTTTATGTAATTAATCAACCCTTATAATAGCATCATGTATCACAGGCTATTTATTCTAGTTAGGATTAGTAACACAAGTTGTAAAAAACTACATATTCGTGTTGTAAAGATGAGCAAAAAAAAACGGTAGCTACCGCTTTTTTTTTGCTCAATTAGATATATTTGATAAAAAACGTATATCTGATTTAATTTAAATTAAATAAACGTTGAATGAACGTTTTTTTGGTGTTATCTTGCTGTTCTTGGCGATCTTCATTTAATAGTTCAATTGCTTTATCCAGTTTTTCTTGTAATAACTGAATCTGTAGATCTTTGTCTTCTTTTTCTGAGCGTTCTTGTAATAACAATTTAATGATATCTTGGTTTTGTTGTACAATTTTATCTTGTTGCTCAAGCATGTGAGAAAATTTTTCTTGAATCATCAAAATATCAGTTTCTGAACGTTTTCTGAGCGTTACTTGAACTTCATTTTCCTCATGAACGCTATCCGTTTTCTGAGCGTTCTCTTCAGTATTTTCCATGCTTTCCATGCTTCTTGTTGCAGCTTCTTCTAGTTTCCAGTTTTGATTTAAGTATTCTTTCATTTGCTTTAAGATATTTATATCATTCTCATAGTAAATTCGTTGATTACGCTCATTTCTTTCAAATATATATTCCATTTTTTCTAGTTCAATTGACCATCTGCGAAGTGTATTGGTGTTTATATCTAGTTGTTTTGCTACTTCTTGTGCAAAATATCCATATTCCAAACTTCACACCTCCATTATTTGTATGTTAGATATTGATTCGTTCTTGAAAAGATCTTTCCTTTAAGAGTAGAAATTTTTATAGGCAGCCATCTAATCATTTGTACTCATATCAGTTTGTTTGTATACATACTTATATATTAAGTCAGTCTATACATCTAGCGTTAATGTTTTTTCAATAATGAACGCTATTCGTTCTAATAGCGTTCATTGTTGGAAGTGAACAAGTATTTATACAACATTAATGTACATAGGAAACTATTTTAAAACTAACTATTAATATTAGAAGTTTGTTGCTGATATAAGAATTTTACTAGATATTTGCAATAGAATCAAAGTTTTCATTAATAGAATTAGCAATTATGTACGGTTTTTATAGTACATATGCCTAAAAAGCAAATAAAAAGCTTTTTTTATGTGAACGCTATGCGTTAAAGTAGCGTTTTATTGTTGTATAGAATCTTGCATAGGGGTTGTTTGGATTTTTAAAAGATGCTGATATTATTTGTTGGGTTTTGAATCTCGAACAGGGTTATTTTTACAAGTAAAAGTAATGAGGATATTGGGAGATGAAATATATTAATTAAATATTAAATAATTATAGCTAAAAAAATTTAATTTGAAGTTTCATTTGTATTAGTATGGACCAGATTTCTGAATAATATACATCATAAATTTGATATGAAATGTAGATGTGTATAGGAAGATGAAAAGGGGGGCAATAGATTTATCTAGACGTTTATTAATTTTACTAGTAATTAGGGTGAAGGATTTCAAGAGTCTTTAAGAGTAATAAAACAGATGTTAGAACAAAATGTAGATTGTACAATAGTTGAAGAGGGGGACGAAGACGCTTGTATAATGAAATCAGTTGTTAAGACAGTGCGTGAAATAAGCTATTATACCTTTTAAAGAGTGAAATCAATGAGTACGAAGATTTTAAAGAACATAGATAATTCATCAAAATTAATTCAATATTATTGATCAATTTTGATGAATAACAAAAGACCACTGTATTGACATAACTAATAGAATCATATTTTAATCGATTGTTTAAAATATGAATTATGCCAAATTATATAAAAAATTAGGGAATCTTTTAGAAAATATGCTAAGCCTCCCTAAAAAGTTACAAATAGATGCAAAGTACTATATTTAATAAATCTTGTTTTAGAAATTAAAATAAATAAAAACATTAGAATTAATATTTGGGCCATAATAGTTATTGTATCAAGGTATTGGAGATTTTTGCTTAGTAAATTTCTAAGTAAATAGTTTAGTAAATAATAATTGAATATACTGGATTCATAAGGTTTAAATTTTATAGTTGAATTAAAAAGAAAAAATTATAGTACATAGAAAATATATATGATTTATGAATTATTTTATTGAAGACCAATAAGGTTATAAAGAACTATAGGAAGACATTACAAATAGCCTTGCTGTATATGTTTTTTTTCAGCAAGGCTATTTGTAATTGGATTTTTTTGATTTTAATCGTGTTCTTCTAAAAAATTATAGAAAACAAATGTATGACTATTAGTTGTATCTAAGAGTGAGCTTGTATTTTGTGCATTACGCTTTCTACGTTCTTGCTTCTGTTTAGATTTTTGATTAAACATTTTTATGAAATGTGCAGGATTACTGTTTTCAGCTTTATTAAACTGGAACCATTGCACACATTCTTCAAAATCCCATCTTGTGTAGCGATCAATATCTGGTGGCAATCTTAAAGCAATTGTATACGCATCATTTTCAGATAGGTATGTTAGCTCTTGACTCAAAATGTAGTAATACGCTCTTTTCTGATCTTCACTCAAATAATCATTTAAGTCTTGTAATCTATTATTTTTTCCTTGTTTCTCATGATTGACAGCAGGTTTTGATTGCTCTTCAATGCCGAAGAAATCTAAGGAAGGTGAAGGTTTAAAATTGTTTTTTTGCATAAATTCAAGATCTGTTACATCAGACTTTTTACTAATTTTGTTCTTTAAAAATCTAGTAAAAGTAGCACAAACATCAATTGCTACAGCCCATTTTATCTTGAAATATTCAACAATCTTTAAATAGTTATTATGTATTGTTAAGATGTAAACAGAGGGGGCGATCTTTCCATGCCGTCTTACCTTTATTTGTTGGCATACTCCTAAATCTTGCAGCCAATTAAAAACGTAATTAATAATAGGTTTTGAAATTCCAGATTTTTTGCTGATGTGTTCTTGTCTAACTTGACTATATCCTTCTTGTACTAAATAAGATAAAACAGTCTCTAAAGCTTCGTATTTCCTTTTGGTAAGATAATCTTTTGTGGTAGCACCTTCACACTCTAGGACAATACTATCGATATAAGAAATTATTTTCTTGATTTCTTGATTGATAGCTCCAGGAGTTTTAGATAAGTGATGAATGTGGGGACTTAGTTCCGCTTTTGCTCGACTAAGCAAAAAGTTTCGCAACAACACTGAAAAAACCTCCTATTTTTCCCACCGCAAATAAAAAGGAAAAACAACGGTTTTATATTCACAATGTATATGCATTATGATATAATTTTAATATCAAGTATGATACTAAAGAGAAACACATATATTTATAGTGTGAATTAAAACCCTATCTTAGAAGTTTTAAATTGGTTCCGGTCGCCAAACTAGAAGCCAATTTGAAACTGGGCGGTGGGGTTTTATTTTTTGTTTTCTAAAAAACTTTCGTTCATAGGTAATTTATTTTTATTTTACAATTGTATGTACATAATATCAACACTCTAAGTTCATATTTGAAGAATAGGTGCAAAAATTGAAGTATTTCACATTTGTTTTCAATTAAATATCAGAATATTCACTTAACAATTGAGCAAGAAAAATTTTCTAGGTACTGTGGTATAATTTTCTTACTTATATGTACGTTTCTGAATATTCGTGAAAAAGACGAGGTGAAAATACATGAAGAAGTTATCTAGGGAATTTGATAATTATTTATCTTCTAAAAACAAAACATATACTGATCTCGCAAGAGAAATTGGAGTTGCTAAATCTACTATCTCTAATTGGATTAACAGGGATAAAGAGATATCCGTATATACATTTGCAAAAATTGCCTATGTCATATTTGCAAATGATAAAGATAAACAAGAAAAAAAAATAATAGATTATTTAGGTACTTTAGAGGATAGGTTAAACATAAATGTTAAAGTTGCATTTGCCATTGCTCATTTGAACGATCACGTATTATTAATTGAATATCTCGCTGGAATATGTAAAGAGAGCAAGGATGTAGAATTGAAACGATTTGCAGATATATTTAATTTATATATTGATCGTTTGAAAGGTAAAAATGTCAGAGAAGTGTACTTGAATATCCAAAAAGCTAGAAATTCTAATGTGGATGTAGAAATTTTTTGTGATATACTCAGTATGTTAATTCTTTGTGATTTAGGGGATTTCGGATTAATGCAAGGTTATAAGGAAAGAATCGAGAAGAATATTAGAGATGATAAATTAGTAACTAATATTTTCTTAAAGAGTTTATACGGATTTTGGGTTAAAGAACTTTGGAGTTATTCAATATTAAGAAAAAATAACTCTCTACAATTTGTAATAGAAAATGGTGAATTAAGAACATATAAGGATATTGAATTCTTCCCTGTTATGGAAGCTTTGTTGAACATTAGGAGTGGAGAAAACTATATGTTTTCTGACTATAAAAAATCTTTATATTTCTTTCGAGAAGCGTTAAATGTATTGAAAGGCGCGAAAGGGAGTTTAAAATACAATATAGCTCTAAATGATATTAACTTCATTAGAATCTTTTGGTGGAAAGATTTAAATAAAATTGATTTCGATAGATTACACCCAGCTGAATACGCTTTGTTTTTAATTAAAAAGGGGAAAAATCAACAAGCAATAAATATACTTGAAGAAATTAGATCAAAAAGAAAAATGTTAACACCACTTCAAACTTGTTACTTGGGAATGGCTAAACAAGATATACATTTAATTAAACAGTCTATTGATATGTTTAAAGTAAATAATGATTTTTTGTATGTAAAATTTGCTGAAGTAATATATGATAAATATGCAGAAAATATAATTTAGTTGTCAAGGGATGGTGAAAAAATGGTGAAAAAGTTATATGTATCAATAGTAGCCGCTATACTGTTATTAACCTTAGTGAATAGTTCACTAGGTAAAATGGAAACACAACAGTACTCCCAAAAAGCTAAAAGTTCTGGGAATCAGTATATGGTATATAGAATGATGGTCGATCCCGGTGGTGGTGGATAATTTTTCTGTATTTTATTTAAAATATATATTTTTACAAAAGACATCGTTTTGAACGGTGTCTTTTGTGATTTTATAAACTGTTTTATAAATCCTTAGACGGGGAATTGTGAAAAAAATGTGTTGTTTTTCACAATATAAAAGCAAAAAAGGGAGGGGCAACAATGGGAAGAATGGGATTAAGCGTAAATGAATTATTAGAGATTGTGAAAACAATTGATTTACAAACTTTTAGTGAAATTTTGGAGTTATGTGCGAGCTATGAACAAGAGGAATAGGAGATTACCTATTCCTCTTGTTCAACTTGCGCTTTTAATTGACTAGCATATTTTAACAATTCCTCTTCAATACGGGGTTTATGTTTATCTGGTACACTCATGTATCGTTCATAGAGTAATCTGGCTAAACGCTCAACTGGATCTTCACCTTTAATACTTTTTAAGAGGTCTTCATCCGGAATTTCTTTTTTTAATAAAGAAGACACACTGACATTTAAATAAGTAGCAATTTCTTCTAATTTATTTAAGCGTGGTGTTTTTTCTCCAGTTTCCCAACTAGATACAGTTCTATATGTAGTATTTAAATCTTCAGCCATTTCTTTCCGACTTACTCCTTTTATAGCCCTTAATTTTTTTATATTTTTCCCCACAATATTTTTATCGATTGTCATTTTATTTATCACTCCAATTTTATAATTTTGCATAGTAACATAAGATTTCTAAAAAAGACTTTAACACCAAAAGTGTATAAAATAAGAACTTAAGGTGTTGACTTTAGGCTCAAAGACTAATAAACTGTATATAGGGGGTGAGACACTTGACGATTTTAAGAGAATTTCGTGAATCAAAGGGTTATACAATTAATGAGGTTTCAAAAGGTTCTAAAATTCCAGTAAGTACTTTGTATGATATTGAGTCGGGTAGAAAGGGTTTAATTTCTAGTCGGGCAAAAAGTATATCGGATTTTTTGGGAGAACCAGTCGAAAAGCTTTTTTTGGCAACATATTATCGAGCAAAGTTGAAATGAATCATTTTCACGAAAAATAATTATACATTTATATTGTAAATGAACAATCTATAAAAGGTACAATTTTATAATTATTTTTTAAAATATAATTTCGGAATTCAATAAACATACAGTGAAGAATTAGAAGGAATCGACACCGCCTACACCACATCCACAAAAAACGGAGTAAATAGAAGCACCGTAACCACAGGTACCGACCAACCACAAGTAATCGGAAAACCTGTCATTCCACAAATAGAGAAATCACAACAGATTGTTATGAAACCACAACTAGAACAAACGCCAAAGAAAATTGAAACGTATCTTCCGACAACAGGCGGTAAAGCCGAAAATCCATACATAAAATGGATTGGTCTTGCATGTGTCGTACTTGGCTTAATAGGAGCCGTATTTGCAGTAAGAAACCGTAAGAAAGCTCAATCTTAGTATGAAAGAATATGAAGCTCATTTTAGCGAAATTGATGAAAATCCGTTAGGCTTTGCTATTGGATGTCGAAATGCATGTATATTCGTAATTCCCATTTGGACAGTTGTTCTTTGGATAGGGAGCAAGATATAAGAAACCGGGAGGGAGATGGAATGAAATGTCAGAAATCTACGTCGGTAAAATGAAAAATTTAGGGAAACCTGGGGAAGGCGTTATGCGGCGCAAGAGTGCTTGGTTGTCTGAAGAATTGATGCAAGCAATTTCAATCGCTCAAACTGTAATTAAACCATTAAAACAACATGATTATTGGATAGAGTCCGCTACGAAATTATTAGCAGGAAGTATTTTATATTTGGATCAACGGCATAAAAACTTATACTACCTAGATGTGAAGAAAGTTATTCAGTTCATGGAAAAAATCTATGAGAGCGAAGCGAACTTGGTAGAAGTAGTGGATTCGCTCGAGAATGAGCATCCAGCTTATCATATCTTCCATGAGCTAGGTCTTTATTCAAAAGAAACAAGGGATGCGTTAACTATCACTTTGCTATACATTCTTGAAAAACATCAACGTGAAAAGCAAGGGGAACAAAAAGAGTATTTTGGGTTTCAGTAGTAGTCAGAAGAGGGAAATGAAATAGAAAGGAGTGCAATACATGTTAGGCGTAGCTAAGAAGTATACAAAGGTGATTAGAGCGTTGAAAGAACTGAATGAAGGAGAAAAGGTTGCAGGTATCATAAAAGCTCGTTTTGGAGCTTACAAATCGGTCATAGAAGATGTGCAGGAAACAACCAATGATTTTATTTTTATTTTTGATCCAAAAGGCATCTTTTATGAAGATACACATCATGAAAAACGAGAACAAGGGTATCGCATCATCAAACATGATTTATTAACTGGTTATGAAACGCTACAAATGGATCTAAAACAAAAATCCGTTGTGTACATCAGTGTAGAAACGGAAATAAGTACGTATCAAGAGAGAGGAGAAGCATTATCTAAATTTCTTCAGTATCTAACAGAATGTAAGAATATAAGACCAATTCACCTGGTATTTCATCAATATGATTTGTACCCGATTCCTCATATGGAGCAGTTTTTAAAAGAAAGCGCAACATACCACATTCAGCATTCAATCGTAGTTGAATCTCAATCCGCATTACAACACATATACGGAAAAGAGGCAGCGCAACGCATCATAACCTCGTATAACACAACAATCCTAGCATGATATGAAGCACTCGTTCACTATTTCATCCTATCTAGATGGCTAGAAAACTAGACAAGGGAGATGCGTTTTTCTCCCTTCTTTATCAAAAATAGGAGGCGTTCATATGGGAAAAGAACAAAGACTCACATTTTATGATATTGCGGCATCACAGGCTCATAGTGTTAAGACTTTTGATGGAAAAACATACGAACTAAAAGGAACCATCGCAATTGAAAGTATTACAGGAAGCATCGAAAAGGTAGCCCAAATTTATTATCAAGTGCGCTCGGTTAGAGATGAACATCAGAACTTAATTGCTAAACGAAAAAATAAACATGCGGAATTAGTAGCTGTAAAACAAAAATGTAAATAAAAAAAGCGATTTTGAAGTATGCTGAGAACATAGCACAAAGCATAAAGTAAGTTGCTCTTTGACAATTTAAATATATATTGCGTGTCTTTTCCTTTCAGTAATGTTGTAGAAGGATAGTATACGACTTTCAATATATATGCGTGCCTCCCTTCGAAAGGTCACTAGAGGGGTTAGGTATACGATTATCGTTGGGTGAGTAAGATCGTAAAACTCATCTGTGACCACTGGGAAATGCAGTGTATCAAAGACCTGTTTGTGTCAGTACTCGTGAGGAATATCCCATTTTGACATTCTGAAGAAGCGAGGAACATCACAACAGTAGATACATAAGGTTCTACGTTCACGCCAAAATACGTAGTGCGGTATTGGGCATATAGAAGCTAGGTCGGGATTAGTCTCTATACGCATGCCAATACAGGGTTCGTCATTCCAGCCATAAATGATATTTCCATTTTCTATCCCAATTTCCTTTAAATGTTATAAAATAAAGATAGATGTTGGAGTTTAAAAGTGTCTCATCACACTTCAAAATCGCTTATAAAAATATGACATAGGGAGGAACATGCATGAGTCGAAAAGGGTGGATTATTTCCGCTGTTGTTGGACTGTTAATTGCAATTGGTATTGGTTCAACATTTGTCTTTAGTTCGGGAAAAGGGGAAGTAATGGAACTTAGTCCGTTAGAAATGAAGAAGTTCATGAGTGAGGATGGCACAGGTTTTGTTATGCTAACGTCTAACATGAGGCATAGTGAAGAGTGGATCTTTCTTGTAAAAAAAATAGCTAAAAAAGAAAAGATTGAAGTAAAAGGTTTAGATGAAAATCGTGATGATATTCCAAGTACAAGTAACCCTCATGATTGGGGATTATCGCAAAGAAGGGATACTCTTGCGTATTATGAAAAAGGTAAGGTAAAAAAAGAGATTAAATTTACAATTGATAAACTTCCAGAACTTGAAAAAGAAGTTACCTATTTTGTTCAAAATTGCAAAGAGCAATATCAGAAGTAATCACATAATCATTGAAAGGTGGTGATATAGTGGCGATTACACAGAGGGAATTGAAAAAAGAAAAAGATATGGTAGCAAACCTATTAAGAGCCAATGGTCAGGATTATAACCATTGGCTTCATTTACATCATCAGAAATACATTGAAGAAAATCAAGATTTAGTAATGAAAGCTTTACAGGCTTATAAAGCAACATCAACAGAAGTGAAAGAAGAAAGCAAGACGAATGAATCAAGTCAGATTAGTAACGTATAAGCTTTTAAAAATGAAAAGGGAGTGAATGTATATGTCAATGTTGGAAACATTATCTCAAATGTTAGTGTTAGGTGATGCGATGGACGGTCTAATTAATACAGGGAATTCATTTATTGCATGGATGCAAAGAGGGGCAATGGTTAGTACAGCGATTGTCTTTTGCTGGGGCGCTTATCTACTAATTTGGGGCGGTGAACGAGGAAGACATAAATGTATATGGTGGTTTCTTGGTGGGGCAGCCGGACTTGTTATCATAATGGGATGCCAATACTTAGCAGAGAGCGTAAATAGCAATGTGAAATTTGGTCAAATCTTATTCCCGTTTTTCTGGATGAAATAGTGAAAAAATATAATTAAGGCAATGAAGAGGCTATGCAAAGGGTATGGCTTTTTTTGTTGCCTTTTTTTATTAGAATTTGAATTTTGTAAAAAATTGAGGTGCAGACAATTGGTGAATCCCAATTTGATTTATTGGAATGTTGAAGAAGTCGATGAAAATATAGTTTTAATTACGTTGAAGAAAAATATTACTGTAGCCAATAAAATTGTACTACATCTCTATCAACGGTGCTTAATGATAGGTGAGGGTGTTATACAAATACCTACTACACCACTACAAGCAAAGTTTTACCAACATCGTTATTCTTTTCAAGAAGAGTACATTCGTAAGAGTAGGGTAAATAACTATATATATTATGAAGAAACAGAGTTTGATTTTAACAAACTAATAATTTCTTTACCTTTTTACGGTGTTATAGACCGTGATTTTACCAAGGGGGTAATGTTTAGTTACCGAAATGAAAAGGATTTAACGAAACTTCTTAATTTATTAGAAAAATCCTATGCGACTTTTCTTAAAGGGAAATTAAATCGCAAGTTATTTTAATACAATTTGAATTTGATACAAAAAGGAGGCTGGATTATGGGGTTTATCGTACAGTCCTTTAAAGAGTTTTATAGTAATCCAGTAGGATTCTACTTAATCGTGACACTGATAACTATGTTAGCATTTACTGTTTGTTATTTTATTTTCATGTGTATGGTGTCAACTGAGCGAGCTTTTGATTTTTTAGGAAGATTGTTAAGAGACCTTTTACCATTAGCGTTTTTATTTGCTGTCTTCCTTGTATTAGGTTCTTTTGTGTACTATGCATTTTAAGATCAATCGAAATGAAAGTAAATATAAATCAAATGGAAGAAAGGAGAAGCCATGTTTGTCATTTTTAAGAGTAGCAATGGAACAGAAATTGAGTCGGGTAAGCAATATTCGTTTCATGAAGCTTATATCTTAACGAAGCGATTAGAACGAGTTTATAGAGAGGCAGGGCGGCAAGAACATATTGATTTCGATTTGTTAGATGGTCATTCCAATGAAATTTATCACGGTACGTTATCACTTGGTTCGAGATATGCAGATCACATTTTTGATCACATTTCTAAAAAAATGAATGTGATGCAATTAGATCCGGAACAAGAGGAACAAAAGAAGGAGCTGTTAGAAACGTTAGAAAGGGAAATCAATGATTCTCCTTTTCATGAAGAATATGAATATCAAGAAGAATTACCAGTAAGAAAGGAAGAGCCCCCTTATAGTCCATCGAATGAATTAGAGCCAAAAGTAAAGCCTGAAAAGGAAAATAGAAAAGGATTTAAGATTATTGCGAGTGTCATAGGAAGCGTGGTGTTAATTGGAGCTGGTGCCATATTTGCCTTTAAGTTATTCTCTTCCGAACCAGTTTCGAGTGCAAATGCTGGCTCGGAACAATATGTAGTAAAAGGGTTACAACAGGCAGCCATTCAGCAGTATGGAGAAGCCGTTAAATACTTCGATAAGGTCAATTACACAGAATTAGATAAAGATAGTCAGAAGGCAGTTCTATTTACTTATTTATTAAATGGAAAGGCAAATAAGGCCTTACAATATGAACCGAAATTTGCAGAAAGTGTGGTTGCTTATTTTATTGGGATAGACAACATGAATAAAATTAATGAAATTGATGTCAAAAATGATGTAATCGACTTTGAAAAAGCAGCACTTAATAAGAAATATGAGGAGGTAATTAAGCTTAAGGGTAAAGTCAATATGGACGGTAGACGTGAAAAACTCATTGTTGAAGCTTTTGTAAATCTAAAAAAATATGAAGATTGTTATTCCTTTGCTAAAACGCAAGGAAATAAAAATGTAATGAAAGAGGTCAAAGAATTAGAGAAACGAGATATTCAACAATCTACGATAAGTGAAGAGGAAAAGAAAGTTAAGATTGAAAAAATTGATAAAGATCTACAGAACATCTAAGGGGGAGAGAATAATATGCCTTTAAACTATGAGAATCTGTACAAAAAAATGGGAATTGTTTTTCTTGGTGGTTCATTGATATTAAGTATGACAGGTTGCAGTTGGTTTGGAAGTAAGGAATCATCAAAAAGTAAATCAGCTATTACAAAAAAAGTAGATAAGAATAAGCCGGAGGAAAAGAAAGAAGATCTGAACAAACAAGATTTTGAAGCAATTACAGAGAATGCAATTCAAAGTAAGGATAATGAAGTTGCTTATGTACTAGAAGAGCTGGATAAATCAAAAATTAACTTTAAAGAAAAATCTATTGTAAGTAATCTTCAAAATGGGGATGACACTACTTCTCGTGTTCTAGCACTCTTTGATAAAGAAACGGTAGATAAATCAATTCAAGATACAGCAAAAGACAATGTGATTGCAGCTATTACAGATAACAAGCCACAAGTCACCGTGAATGGAGATCATTTTGCATTCGGTGATCAAAATATTGATTCTTCAGTAGCGAGTATAGGTGATATTCTTCCACCAGAGAAGAAACCAGATACAATTGTGAACCCACCAATTATAACGGAGGGTGAGAATGGTAATACGGAAAATACAGGGACAGAAAAACCAAAGCCACCAACAGAACCGGAAAAACC
>NZ_QOSA01000038.1:0-107931 GCF_008368795.1 Bacillus sp. BF2-3 | reverse complement strand
TCGTCCCTTTCCTAGGGATGGGTGTGTTTTTTACTTTGAAAGGAGGTGCGGTAATATGAAACGATTTATAAGTACGGAAATAACCACCACCTGCATGACAAAAAAGCAGAGTAAGGTGATTTATAGATGTAACAATTAAACTTTTAGGAGGAGATTAGAAGATGAATAACGTTATAAATGTTGGGGTATTAGGTTTAGGTACGGTCGGAAGTGGTGTTGTTCATATTTTGAAAGAACATTATAAAAAAATCGCACTTGATACAGGATACGAAGTGAAAGTGAAAACAGTCGTTGTACGTGATTTGGAAAAAGAACGCGATGTTTGTATTGATGGAATTGCAGTAACAAGTCATGCAGATGAAGTTCTAAATGATTCAAATATTGATATTGTAGTAGAGGTAATGGGCGGAATTGAAGAAGCAAAACAGCATATTGTTAAGGCTTTACGAAATAAAAAACATGTCGTAACAGCAAATAAAGATTTAATGGCTGTATATGGTGCAGAGCTTCTTCAACTGGCGAACGATAATGATTGTGATTTATGTTACGAAGCGAGTGTAGCGGGCGGTATTCCAGTGTTAAGAGGACTAACTGATGGGTTAGCATCAGATCAAATTGAAAAAATAATGGGAATTGTAAATGGTACAACAAATTATATGTTAACAAAAATGAGTCAAAATGGATGGTCTTATGAAGAGGCTTTACAGGAAGCACAAAAATTAGGCTTTGCAGAATCGGATCCGACAGCAGATGTAGATGGACTAGATGCGGCGAGAAAAGTAGCAATTCTTGCAAACTTAGGTTTTTCGATGAATGTTTCATTAGATGATGTGCAAGTAAGAGGGATTCGAAAGGTCGAAAAAGAAGATTTACAAATGGCTGAAAAGTTAGGATTTACTATGAAGTTAATTGGTAAAGCTGAAAAACAAGGACCAGCCATTCATTTAAGTGTAGAACCGACGCTTTTACCGAGCCAGCATCCATTATCAAATGTGAATAATGAATTTAATGCGGTGTATGTTCATGGTCAAGCGGTAGGAGAAGTGATGTTTTATGGACCCGGAGCTGGGAAGTTACCGACTGGTTCTGCTGTAGTAAGTGATATTATTTCCATCGTTAAAAATATGAATCAAGTGCCGAAAAATAAAAGTGCGTTAAAAGAACCAGTTCCTTATGAATTACAAGGTGATGAAGAAGTAGTTTCGAAATATTTCTTGCGTATTTCATTACGAGATGAGCCTGGGATGTTACAAAAAATAACAGAATGTTTCGTTAATTACTCTGTAAGTTTAAAAGAAGTTATTCAATTACCTTTAAACCGTGAACTGGCAGAAGTTGTTGTTGTGACACATCGAACTTCCAAGTATCAATTCGAACGAGTTTTAGGAGCGATAGAAGCTGTCGCAAGTGAAATAAACAGTTACTACATTATTGAGGAGGAAAAACAATATGTATAAAGGACTATTGAAACAATATGCTTCTTATTTACCGGTGAATGAAAACACACCTGATGTCAGTTTAATGGAAGGAAATACACCTCTTATTCCGTTATTAAATATATCAAAGCAATTAGGGATTCAGCTATATGGTAAGTACGAAGGAGCGAATCCGACAGGTTCTTTTAAAGATCGTGGTATGGTGATGGCAGTTGCTAAGGCGAAAGAAGAAGGTTCAGAAGCAATCATTTGTGCATCAACAGGTAATACATCAGCATCAGCTGCAGCATATGCGGCACGTCTTGGGATGAAATGTATAATCGTAATCCCTGAAGGAAAGATTGCGCATGGAAAATTAGCGCAAGCGGTCGCTTATGGAGCTGAAATTATCTCAATAGAAGGGAATTTCGATGATGCACTTAAGGCTGTAAGAAATATTGCTGCAGAAGAGCCGATTACATTAGTAAATTCAGTGAATCCTTATCGAATTGAAGGACAAAAAACGGCAGCATTTGAAATTTGTGACCAATTGCAAAATGCACCAGATGTTCTAGCTATCCCTGTTGGGAACGCAGGGAATATTACAGCATATTGGAAAGGCTTCTGTGAATATGAGAAAGAAAAAGGTTATAAGAAGCCAAGAATTCATGGCTTTGAAGCAGAAGGAGCAGCGGCAATTGTAAAAGGGCATGTAATTGAAGAGCCTGAAACAATTGCAACAGCAATTCGCATTGGTAACCCAGCAAGTTGGTCGTATGCAGTAGAGGCTGCCGAGCAGTCTTGTGGTGAAATAGATATGGTATCAGATGAAGAAATTTTACATGCGTATAGGTTATTGGCAAAAACTGAAGGAGTTTTCGCTGAACCGGGATCAAATGCTTCATTAGCTGGCGTAATTAAACATGTTAAATCTGGAAAAATCAAAAAGGGAGAAACAGTTGTTGCAGTATTAACTGGAAATGGTTTGAAGGATCCTGATATCGCTATTTCTTCAAATCAACTAGACATCGCAAGTTTGTCAAATGATATAGAACAGATTAAAGATCATATTAAAGGGGTGATTATGTCGTGATACCATTAAGTGTTCGTGTCCCTGCTAGTACGGCAAATGTTGGTCCTGGATTTGATTCAGTTGGAATAGCTTTGTCATTGTATTTAGATGTGGTGGTTAAAGAAAAAGCTGATAAATGGCAAGTAATCCATTCCTTTGAAGAATCAATTCCGACAGACGATAAAAATTTAATCGTTAGCACGGCATGTAAAGTCTGTCCTTCTATATCACCCCATATAATAGAAGTTACTAGTAATATCCCATTAACAAGAGGGCTAGGAAGTAGTGCATCAGCGATTGTAGCTGGGATAGAACTTGCGAATCAACTAGGCAATTTGAACTTAACTGCTGATCAAAAAGTTCAAATTGCTACAAATTTTGAAGGACATCCTGATAATGTTGCTGCTTCTATATTAGGTGGAACTGTAATCGGAGCACTTGATGGAAAGGATATTTCCGTCGTAAGAATTGAGAGCAAGGAGTTAGGGGTAATTTCTCTTATTCCGAATGAAGAATTAAATACAGATGAAAGTCGATCTGTATTACCAAAGATGTTTCCGTTTCATGAGGCAGTTAAAGCTAGTGCGATAAGTAACGTATTAGTAGCTGCATTATGTCAAAAGCGGTGGGAAGTTGTAGGTGAAATGATGGAGAGAGACCATTTTCACGAGCCATATCGTTTAGAACTCGTACCGTTATTACCATCTATTCGTAAATGCGCAAAAGAATTTGGTGCGTACGGTACAGCACTTAGCGGTGCGGGACCATCTATTTTTATATTAACGCCATATGAGAAACGTCAAGAAATCGCTGAGCAATTAGCGAGAGTATTTACAGATATGAAAGTATGTGAGCTTGAAATCGACCATAAAGGTATTATTGTAAATAAGGAAGAGCATATTGGATCGTAAAGAAAGCTGGCATGGCTAGCTTTCTTTACGTTGCAAACCTATTTTAAATTAGGTTTTTTCGGAAAAAAATATAAAACAAATGTTGATTTTGAATAATGTAAGTAAAGAGTGCATTCATTTTGGAGGTGATTAAATGAATAAAGAGTCACCAGAAGAAAAAAGAGAGCGTATGAGACAAAATGAATTAAAAAGTAATCCTACGGGTTTCTTTACATGACGGACTCAATAGAGCGGAAACAGGTAGTCCAGTTGATATAGCAGGCGGTATGAATTGGAAAGGTACAGGGATAATCATTTTAGTACTACTTTTAGGATACATTGTATACACTTATTTTTTCAGTTAAAGAATGCTTGTTAAAATTTTGATTTGTTTAGTTTCATAATTGTTGAGAAAAAATGCAGTTACTGTATTACATATCTTCTAAGCAAGTTATAGTTGTTCATATCAACTTTTAATAATCCAAATAGAGCTAGCAAAATGCTAGCTCTATTATTTTTTGCCACATTCCTGTAACAAACCACCTGTATATTCATTGGTGGAGGTGCAGAGGATGAAAAAAATGATAGCGATATGTCTTCTAACAACTATGCCATTTTCGACTTTAGTCGGTTGTGACGTAAAAGGTAGTAATGCTGTACAAGAGTCTAAAATAAAGAAATCGACGTATAAAGATTTTACTTATGATGTAAATCCAGAAACATTCACATTAACTGTAGAACATGAGGGGGTAAAGGAACAGGCATCACGACCCCTATCGAAAATGAAGGTATCGAATGTAAAAAAAGAAAAGGATCGTACATCGTGGGAATATCCAGATCAAAAAGTAAAAATAAAATTAGAAAAGAAAAAAGACCACTTAAACATTGAAGTGGAATCGACTGGTGCAGAAAGCTTTACATGGCCGAAAGTAGAAGCTGAAAATTATACACTTCCATTATGGGAGGGTAAGCAAATTCCGAGCAATGATGAGAATTGGAAGAAGTTTTTAAAGGATGATGCATATTCATTTGCTGAATCATTTTCTATGAAGTTTTTCGCATTAAATGGTTCGAAATATTCAATTGTATATATTGCAAACAATATGTTTAATAATGAATTGAAGTTTCATTCGGATCCGAAAATAGGATTTGATTTTACACATGAATTTCCGAGCATAAATAAAAATAAAACATATGGATTTCAATTATATGTGACAAATAATGATGCGGTAAGCATTGCTAAACTGTATAAGGATGATATTGTTCGAAAAGGTGAATTTAAAACATTACAAGAAAAGGCTAGAAAAAATAAAGAAATCGAAAAGTTATATGGAGCGGCGCATTTTTATTTTTGGAATCAAAATGGTCTATCAGAAAATAATATAAATTGGCCAAAACTAAGGGAGCAAATAAATAGCCCGCTGTTTAGTCATATAAAAGAACTTATTCAAAAGAATAGTTCAGAGCCTGGGGAACTGAATGTATTAGATCAAGTAAGTAAACAAGATTTCATTGATAAGTATCAAAAAAATGTTATTTTACGTTATATAAACGAAGTATTATCCATGAAGGAATTTTATAAAGAGGATATTTTTCAAAACGTTGATCAGGAAGCTAGTGTGCTATTAAAGAAAGGTGTAGGTCACTTAACGAACACAGAATTGTATAGCTTAAATAAGCATTTATTAAAGTCGCTACTTGGTGATGCGGTTGAAGAGGTAAGTAAATGGGGTAATGCAGATGGAACGGACATACTAAAGGAAATGAAAGAGGTAGGAATAGAAAAAGCGTGGATTGGTCTGCCGAACTGGGAACAAGGATTTATGCAACCTAATTTCGTGACAAAAGCGAAGGAAATGGGGTATTTAGTTGGTCCGTATGATTCATATCATTCCATTCACGAAAAAAGTGATAAAAATTGGAACACAGCATCCTTTAATGACCCATCATTATATGAAGAGGCTACTGTAACGAAGAAAAACGGAGAAAAGGTGCAAGGCTTTTTAGGCAGAGGTCGCAAGTTAAACCCGACTTTATCGCTGCCTAGTGTAAAGGAACGCATGAATGATATATTACAAAATGGTCCTAAATATAATTCATGGTTTATTGATTGTGATGCGACAGGTGAAATTTACGATGACTATTCAGCGAAACATATAACGACACAAGAGCAAGATTTAAAAGCACGTTTAAAACGAATGGACTACATTGCGCAAGAAAAGGGTATGGTCGTTGGTTCTGAAGGTGGAAATGATTTTGCTAGTAGTACGATTGCATTTGCACACGGAATTGAAACACCTGTTATTAAATGGGACGATGAAGATATGCGGAAAAATAAAACAAGTCCGTATTATGTCGGTGGATATTGGTCACCAAATCAAAATGTGCCTGAAAAATATGCAAAACAAGTACCATTGAAAGAAGAATATAAACAAGTATATTTAAACCCAGTATATTCAGTACCATTATATAAATTAGTATACAATGATTCCGTTATTACAACGCATCATTGGGAATGGGGAAGTTTAAAGGTAAAAGATGAAGTTGGAAATCGAATGCTGTCTGAATTATTGTATAATGTTCCTCCGTTGTACCATTTAGATGAAGTAGAGTGGAATAAACATAAAAAAGAAATTACAGAGCATCTAAAAGTTTGGAATGAAGTTCATGAAAAAGCAGTAAAAGAAGAGATGACGAATTTTGCGTATTTGTCAGAAGATAAGCTAGTACAATCTGTTTCTTATGGAAAAAATATTAAAATCATTGTGAACTTCTCAAATGAAGACATGGAAGTAGAAAAGACGAAAATAAAAGCAAAGTCGGCTTACATTGATAATCAGGGGAAGAAAAGTGTGTATACGCCGTTTGAGAAATAATAAAGTTAAATATACTGTATTCATAGAGATTTTATAATTAGCTGGATTCTTTATTCATATCGTTTGTTAGGAAAAAGACATTCTAATTTAAAATGAAAGAGTTAATAAATTTGTAAATCCGCATGTTGCGAAGTGCTAAATTTTTGAAATTGGTAAATAGTGACTTGCCAAAAATAAGTACGAGAGTATAATGTGAAATGGAATACGTATTGGGTTTAAGTAGTAACCTTACAAAATTGTAAGGTTAGTGAAAGGAAATTCAATATGAAGATAAATAGACTTACATTATACTTGGTAAAGAGAAAGAGAGGCGAATGGGTATGAGCTCTGAATTAGAACAAAATACGAGAAGTAATAAAAAGCGTTCTAAAAGAAAGTCAATAAAATGGTTCATATTAATTCCATTTTTCCTACTTATTTTTGGAGGAGTAGGATATGGTTCGTTTATATATAATAAAGCAAAAGCTGTTGTAAATGATGCGTATGCGAAAATTGAAAAGTCATCAAAGCGTGATAAAGAAGTTGAACCTTTAAAGGATAATATTTCAATATTAATCATGGGTGTAGATGGAAGTGAAATGAGAAAAAGCCAATATGGCGAAGCAGTTCGAACAGATGCACTTTTATTAGCAACAATTAATAAAGATGATAAGTCTGTTAAGCTAGTAAGTATTCCACGTGATTCACGTGTTTATATTCCAACTAGAAAAAAATTAGATAAAATTACTCATGCTCACGTATTTGGTGGCGTAGAAAGCACACGCGATACGGTGGAAAGATTCTTAAATGTCCCTGTTGATTATTATGTGAAGTTTAACTTTGAATCATTCGTACAAATTGTCGATTCAATTGGTGGTATTGATATTGATGTACCAGTTACTTTCACTGAACAAGATAGTAAAGACCAAGCTGGTATGATCCATTTAGAAAAAGGTTACCAACATTTAAATGGAGAACAAGCACTTGCACTTGCAAGAACGCGTAAAATTGATAGTGACGCAATGCGTGGACAGAGACAGCAACTTGTAATAGAAGCAATTGCCAAAAAAGCGATGTCTGTTCAATCAATTAGCAAAATGGGCTCTTTACTAGATGCGGTTGATAAAAATATGAAAACGAACTTAACATTTGACGATATGCTTGCCATTACAAAAAATATGGCAGGATCTAATTTGGAAATGGAAAAATTGCAAATAGAAGGTACAGATAAACGTATCGGTGGTATTTATTATTACATTCCAAATGAAAAAAATGTAAAAGATATTTCAAAAAAATTAAATGATCATTTAGGTGTAACGCCAAAATCAGTCCGAAATGAATAATAAAAAAAGATTGGCTTTTGCCAATCTTTTTTTTGGGAATGTATTTGTAACTTTTCTGTAACGATTTTTTAGTTTAGAAAAATTATACTCATATGTATGAGTATAATGGATAGGTAAAAAAGTAAAAGGACATATTCAAAATTTGTGGTAAGGAAAGATATCATATGCAGAAATGGTTAAGCATGATGGGAATTATCTTTATATTGACTGGATGTAAAATGTCTGAAGCTCCAACAAGTCTAATGGAAGCTCCTACAAATGAAAAATGGATTAATGAATTAAAGGAACAAATTGATAAAGATTTACCTGTTAATTATCGCTTACTTACTCCAATGTCTAATAGAGATAAACAGACGACATGGTCAATGAATTTCGAGCGAGATAATAAAAAAGAAGCTGTCATCGTATATAAAATACCTAATGAAGATTATCATATATATTTAGCCGTATATGAGAAGAAAAATAATGGATGGAATATGAAGTCAACCTATACATTTGATGGGGAAGAAGTAGATATTGTTGAGGTAGGAGATTTCACAGGGAGTGGGGAAAGGGAACTATTGATAGGAATAACTACCAATCGTGATTTATTAGAAAACACAATGTATGTTTTTTCCGATGAGAGTGACGATATAAAGGAATTTTATAGACAGAAGTATACAAAGTTATTTATAGATGATTTAAACAAAAATGGTTTTAAAGACATAAGCCTTGTTTCGCATATGAAAGATGAACAGTTGAAGGTTCAGTTCATTGAAAAGTTTAAGGTATTGTCAGAGGTTACATTTGATCCGTATATAAATAGTATTCAAAGAATACAAATGGGTCGTATTTCTAAATCATTAAAGGCAGTTGTAATCGATGCGGGAACAGGGGCTCATTCAGGTATAACTTATGTAGCAAAATTTGATCAGGATCATTATGAAGTATTACCTATAGATGGGAAAGAAGATTTATTTAATGAATATGTTGTAGAAAGTAAAGATGTTAATGAAGACGGCATTATTGAATTTGTTCGTACTGTACGCCCAAAAGGTTGGGAAGATAAATCACATGGTGATAGTCCGCTTTTTGAACGTTACATACAGTGGAGTGAATCTGGAATTAAACCAATTGAAGAACGATATATAGATATAGAAAAAGGGTATTATGTGAAAATTCCTAAAGAGTTAATAGGGAAAATTACAATACCAGATCAGCAAAAAGAATCAAATTCTCAAAAGTTTTTGGATACAAGAACAAATAAAATATGGCTTGAAGTTCATATTTTTAAGCGGAAAGAATGGTTCAATATAAAAGGCTACAGCGCAGCAATTAAAACGGCTTCTCACGTATATGCAGTACCGAAGCAATCGGAATTTGAAAAAGTGAAAGCATATATAAAACCGCTAGCGGATTATCAACAAGAGTAGGAGGTGGGAATTATGTCAAAAATTTTAGTTTTAGAAGATGAATTAACGATCCGTAGCTTTATTGTTTTAAATTTAAAACGTGCTGGATTTTATGTAATAGAAGCTACTACTGGAGAAGAAGCGTTACAAATTTTGAGTGAACAAACTGTTGATATAGCACTGCTGGATGTAATGTTACCGGGGATTGATGGTTTAGAAGTTTGTAAGGCTATCAGGAAAGAAAATGAAAAAATGGGTATTATTATGTTAACCGCACGTGTACAAGATGAAGATAAGGTGCAAGGACTAGGAATAGGTGCAGATGATTATATTGCAAAACCGTTTAGTCCAGTAGTATTAACTGCACGTATACAGTCTTTATTAAGAAGAATAGAAGTACATGAAGAAAAAACGAATATTGTTACGTCAGGTCCATTTTCGTTAAATATTATAGAAGAAAGATTGTATAAAGATGGACAATTAGTCGATTTAACACCTACAGAGTATATGATATTACAGTATTTAATGAATCAGGCTTCAAAGCCAGTTTCGCGTGATGAAATTTTAAATATGATTTGGGGAACCAATTACGTAGGTGAGACGAAAGTAGTAGATGTAAATATGAGACGGTTACGTCAAAAGATAGAATGTAATCCATCAGAACCTGAATTTATTCTTACGGTGTGGGGAAAAGGATATGTGTGGAAGGAAAGTATAAGATGAAACGGAAAGTGACTTTATATTTTATGACGGTCATTACACTTATGCTTGTATTATTTGAAGTTGTATTTTCAGTCTCAATTTATCGATACTATTATAATGGTATTGTGCAATATATAGAGTCTCATGCGAAAACGAGTACACGTTTTTTTTCAGAATACAATTCACTATACTTTATTCGATTACAAGAATATAGTGGTGACATAATTAGTAGCTTTCAATTAGAAGGAACAGAATTACAGTTAATTGATCGTCACGGCTCGGTTATACAATCTTCAAGTGGTGAAAAGGTAAAAGGTAAAGTGAATATTCCACAATCATTATTAGAAGGTGAAATGTATAATCAAGTTACTACGAAAGGTAATAAAAAACAACTAGAGGTGCTAAGCCCACTTATACATCAAGGACAAACTATTGGTGTTTTAAAATATACGACTGTTTTAACAAATGTAAATAAAAAGATTATTGAAATTATTACGTTTACTATTTCTGTAGGTATTGTTATTTCGGGAGTCGCCTTCTTAATTAGTAGACGTTTGGCAAATTCATTTGTTGAGCCAATTGAATCCATTATTCAAGCCTCTTCACAAATTGCAGAAGGCACATTAAAGCAAAAAATTAAAGAAGATTATCCTGGAGAATTAGGTGAATTGGCACATAGTTTAAATTATATGGCCTATAAAATAGATAAGGCTGAGCAGATGAAAAATGAATTCATTGCTTCTATTTCGCACGAAATACGAACGCCTTTAACAGGAATTAAAGGTTGGAGTGAGACGTTAAAAACAGTAGATCATTTAACAGAAGAAGAAATAAAGCAAGGTATGGGCATTATTTCAGGTGAGACAGATAGATTGATTCATTTAGTAGAAGAATTGCTAGATTTTTCAAGATTACAATCAAATCATTTTAATTTATATAAACAAAAGGTGCAGTTGTACGATATACTAGAGGAGACGATTTGGCAATTAACTCCTAAATCGGAAGAGAAGGAAATTCAATTTATTACTACTATAGACCGAATTGAATTGATGGGAGATCGAAATAGGTTAAAGCAAGTTTTCTTGAATATTGTTCAAAATGCAATTAAGTATTCACATAAAAAAAGTACAATACACATTGAAGCGACTAAAATAGAAGGACAAGCAGTGATTAAGGTAAGAGACGAAGGGATTGGAATTGCTAAAGAACATTTACCATATATTGAGCAATCATTTTACCAAATTAATAATCATGCTGCAGGTGCAGGTATTGGTTTAGCTATCGTTAAAAAAATGGTAGAGCTTCATGGCGGTGTGCTTAGTGTTACAAGCAAAGAAGGAATAGGAACAACAATTTTGATAAAACTCCCATTATAATACAAATAAAATCTATTTATATGGTGAAATAAAAATAAATAGATGTATAATTATATTGGGCGATTTATATATAAGATTAATAGGGAGAGGAATTCGATAGAATGGAAAAAGCTTTAAAAATTAAACAAATAGTAGTCGTTTTAATAGCGATTGCCGCAGTAGCTATTGGGTATTACATGTTTCAATCAATTACTTCACCAGCAAAAGCTGTTGCGAAACAAGAAAATGTAGTGCAGCTTGCAAGTGAACAGCCGAAAGTTGAAATGAATAAAACGGCACCAAGTCGTTTTAATGGAAAAGAAAGAAAAGTTGCTTATCTTACATTTGACGATGGGCCAGGGAAATATACGGCTGAATTATTAAATACGCTAAAACAACATGATGCGAAGGCGACGTTCTTTTTAATTGGAGCGAATGTAAAAGAATTTCCTGATTTAGTGAAACGTGAAAATGCTGAGGGTCATTATGTAGGCATGCATAGTATGACACATAATTTCGCAAAGTTATATAAAAATGGCGAGTATGTAAATGAGATGAAAGAAGATCAAGGTTTAATCGCTAATATTATTGGGAAATCACCTAAATTAACACGTCCTCCATATGGTTCGATGCCTGGATTGAATGAAGGTCTCCGAAATAAAGTGGTAGAAGGCGGATTTAAAGTATGGGATTGGACAATTGATTCATTAGATTGGAGATACAATAAAATGCCAGTTGATGCAGCTGCAGCACAAATTGCTCAAAACGTATTAACAAACGCAACAAAACCACAAGAAGTAATTTTAATGCATGATATTCACCCGCAATCAGTTGCTGCTGTGCCAGCAATTTTAAAGGGGCTAAAAGAAAAAGGTTATGAGTTTGAAGCTTATCATGAAGAGAGTCACTTCCCAGTGAACTTCTGGCATGATAACCGTATGTAATGGAGGAATGAACGTTGAAGTATGGAAAAGTAGCAGTAGTTGGAGCATTATCAGTAGGACTTTTAACAGGTTGTTTCGGTGAAAAGCCAGAAGAAAATCTATATACAGCTTTTGAAACAGCAGCAACACAAGAAAAATCTTTAGTGGATGAAGCAAAAAAATTAGAGCAGTTAGAGAAACAAGGGCAAGAATTATATGCTCAAATTTTGCAAGAAGGTAAAGATCATAATGAAGCAGTTGTGAAGAAAATAGAGCAAGCTACTGCAAATGTAGATGATCGTGAAAAAGTATTGAAAAGTGAGAAAGAAATGCTAGAAAAAGCACAGAAGGAAACGAAATCTGTTCAAAGTAATATAGAGAAGATTGAAGATAAGAAGTTACAAAAACAAGCAAAAGCAGTAGAAGAGTCGTATAAGAATCGTTATGATGCATTCCAAAAGATGAATGAAAATTACACGAAAGTGTTAGCGACTGAAAAAGAACTGTATGAAAAATTAAAAGTAAAAGAAACGAAATTAAAAGAAATCGGTGAAAAAGTTAAAACTGTTAATGAATTAAATGTGGAAGCACAAAAGTCGAAAGAGCAGTTTAACAAATTTACAAAAGAGTATAATGACAGTAAATTAGCATTCTACAAAGGTGCAGAAATTAAGATTAAAGATCAGAAATAAAGAAGAATCTAAAGTGTAATAAAAAGCCGGAGAAACATCGTTATAAATGTTTTTTCGGTTTTTTACGTTAAATGAATAGAAAAGACTGGAATTGATATCATAAAAGAGTTATAGTGAGTTATTCTAAGGGAAACATTGTAAAGTAAGGAGAATAGGAATATGTCATATGAATTTTTACTCAAATTAGGTTTAGCACTCTTTTTAGGATTATTCATCGGGATAGATAGGCAGCTAAAGAATAAACCACTTGGTGTGAAAACAAGTATGGTTATTTCTGTAGCAAGTTGTTTAATTACGATGGTTTCAATTGAATCTGTGCATGTATATTCTGTTCCAGGACATACAAATATGGATCCGATGCGACTGGCCGCTCAAATTGTTAGTGGAATTGGTTTTCTTGGCGCAGGTGTCATTTTACGAAGAAGTAATGACGTTATTTCTGGATTAACAACAGCTTCTATGGTGTGGGCTGCTTCAGCTTTAGGAATCGCAATTGGTGCGGGATTTTATTTACAAGCGACAGTTGCTATGGTTTTAATTATTTTAGCGATTAATGTACTTCCGCAACTTGTGAAAATTGCAGGACCGTATTCATTAAGACAAAAGGATTTATCTATAAAAATTACTGTTAAAGAGCATCATGAGTTAGATGGTATATTTAAGCAAATTAAAAATTTAGGCATGCATGTGAAACGCGTGAAAATTAAAGATATAGATAGTGGAGCATTTCAGCAACTAGAGATGGTTATTTTAGCTCCAGAAGATTTATATACAACAGAATTATATAGTTCCCTGAAAGAGATTGATCGAGTAGTTTCAGTTGAAGTGGAAAGTAGATAATTGTGATAAAAAAGAGTGAAGTGAATTCACTCTTTTTTATTTGGATTTTTAAGGAATGAAATTGATATAATGATGAGTAATAAAGGGGGAGAAATGATGGGAATACATATTAGAAGAGCAATAAAGGATGATATACAAGGTATAGCAAAGGTGCATGTCGATAGTTGGAAAGCAACGTATAAAGGGATATTTGCTGACGAAATTCTAGATAATATAGCATATGAGAAACGAGAAAAACAATGGGAAGATATTTTTCAAAAAGAGGGTAATCATCAATTTAGATTTGTAGCAGAGAATTTAAATGGAGAAATAGTTGGATTCATCGATGGGGGAGTAGAAAGAACTGGTACATATAATTGTGATGGAGAATTATATGCAATCTACCTTTTACAAGAGTATCAAGGAATGAAAATAGGACAAAAGTTATTTCAAGCTTTATTATCGGATTGTATAAATAATGATATGCAATCACTTTTAGTTTGGGTTGTTACGAATAATCCTTCTAAAAAGTTTTATGAAAAATTTAACCCAGAAAAAATTGATACAAAATTTTTAGAGCGATTACAGGTAGAAGAGACAGCATATTGCTGGAGAGATATAAATAATATTATTATGTAAATTTTATGTTTGAAAGAGGTATACCAATTAAGGTATACCTCTTTTGTTTAAACATTTTGGATAGATTACTAATGAAAAATAGTAAGTATGTAGTTTGAAACTGAGTATTTTTTTGTGTATTTTTAACTAGATTAAAGAAAAGAGGGAAAACAATAAAAATTAAAGCAGATAAAAAAATTCTGAAATATACTATTGAATTGAATATCATTATCAATTAGAATCATAGTTGATAACGATATTCAATTATCAATTGTAATATGAAATTCTCATAGCGTTAATATAAAGAGGAGGACCAACATGCAGCATGCGAAACAAATCGCAGAACATGCAACATTACAAAGCTTTTTAAACTGTTATTTAAGAGAAACAGGGAGTGGAGAATGGATTACAGAGGATGAAAGAATGAAGAGTATCTTCAGTAATACGTTGAATAGAGATACAGTCCCCACATATTTATGTTGTCGGCTATCGGCACAGAACGTTACTTTGTATGGAGAAGTTATATATAAATCATCAACAGATCGCCATTTGTTTGGAGAACAATTTTATTATCAAATTGGAGATAGTCATTCTGTTATTACAGCAGATTATGTTACAGTTATTACATTTTTAATAAAAGAGATGTCTATCAACTACGGAGAAGGAACGAATCCTGCGGAACTTATGCTTCGAGTCATCCGTAGTTGTCAAAATATTGAGGAATTTACAAAAGAGAGAATAGAAGATACATCCGCATTATACGGTTTTCATACAACTTTTATAGAAGCGGAGCAGTCTTTATTATTTGGGCATTTAACTCATCCTACACCAAAGAGTAGACAGGGGATATTGGATTGGAAAAGTGCAATGTATTCTCCAGAATTAAAAGGAGAATGTCAGCTTCATTATTTTCGGGCACATAAAAGTATAGTAAATGAAAAATCATTATTATCAGATTCTACAACAATGATTATAAAAGAAGAATTAAGTAATGATGAGATGGTTAGTAAAGAATTTATAACGAAGTACTGTAAGGAAGATCAATATGCATTAATTCCAATTCATCCGCTTCAGGCAGAATGGCTCTTGCATCAAGCTTACGTACAAGATTGGATAGTTCAAGAATTGCTTGAGTATATTGGTCCTGTAGGTAAGTATTATATGGCAACATCATCACTAAGGACGCTATATCATCCCAATTCGAAGTATATGCTTAAGTTTTCATTTCCGGTGAAAGTAACGAATTCAATGCGTATTAATAAACTGAAAGAACTTGAGAGTGGTCTTGAAGGGAAGGAAATGTTAAATACGGCTATTGGTGAAGTACGAGAAAGATTTCCAGGATTTGATTTTATTTGTGATCCAGCCTTTATTACATTAAATTATGGAACACAAGAATCTGGATTTGAAGTGATTATTCGTGAGAATCCTTTTTATAGTGAACATGCAAACGACGCAACATTAATTGCTGGGCTAGTTCAAGACGCTATACCTGGGGAGCATACGCGGTTATCGAATATTATTCATCGCCTAGCAGATTTAGAAAGTAAAAGCTGTGAAGAAGTAAGCTTAGAGTGGTTTAGACGATATATGAATATTTCTTTAAAGCCAATGGTATGGATGTATTTACAGTATGGTGTTGCATTAGAAGCTCATCAGCAAAATAGCGTTGTTCAGCTAAAAGATGGTTATCCGGTCAAATATTATTTCCGTGATAATCAAGGATTTTATTTCTGTAATTCAATGAAAGAAAAGCTTAATAATGAATTAGCTGGTATTGGAGAACGTACTGGAAATTTATATGACGACTATATTGTGGATGAGAGATTTCGTTACTACTTAATTTTCAATCATATGTTTGGCCTCATTAATGGTTTTGGCACAGCAGGATTAATTAAGGAGGAAATTCTTCTCTCGGAATTAAGGTCTGTACTTGAATCATTCCTTCCGTATAACCGGGAACCTTCAACATTTTTAAGAGAATTATTGGACGAAG
The DNA here is from genome assembly GCF_008368795.1 of Bacillus sp. BF2-3. Taxonomy (NCBI): domain Bacteria; kingdom Bacillati; phylum Bacillota; class Bacilli; order Caryophanales; family Bacillaceae; genus Bacillus; species Bacillus sp. BF2-3. The sequence goes on along the minus strand of NZ_QOSA01000038.1, from coordinate 91,860 downwards.
ATAAGTTAGCGTGTAAAGCAAATTTACTAACGAGATTTTTCGATGTCGATGAGTTAAGTAATCCATTAGAGCAAGCAATTTATGTGCAAGTACATAATCCGCTCGTTAGAGAAGTGGCTGTTCGTTCATAAATAGCGTTAAAATTTCACGTAATACAAATAATGGTATTTTGTCATAAGGTGGAGGGTTTTATGAGAGTGGACATGTATCATACGAAAGTATTGAAGGCGCTCGAATCAGAAGATTACATTTCAGTACGAAGAAGAGTGCTACGTCAATTAGTAGAATCGTTAATTTATGAGGGGATTATTACACCGGTTCGCATAGAAAAAGAAGAACAAATTCTTTTTATAATACAAGGACTTGATGAAGAAGACAAAAGTGTCACGTACAAATGCTATGGCAGGGAACGGATGACATTTGGACGTATTTCGTTAGACTCATTAATAGTAAGAGTCCAAGATGAACAGCAAGAAATACAGTCTGTCTCGCAATTTCTAGAAGAAGTTTTTCGGGTTACTAGTGTAGAACAAGCTAAATTAGATTCTTTTATGCACGAATTAGAACAAACAATATTTAAAGACACGATTGCACAATATGAAAGAAATAATAAGAGAGAATATACTCAAAAATCTTACGATGAGTTTGAAAGCCAATTAATAGATGGCCATCCATATCATCCTAGTTATAAAGCACGTGTTGGATTTCAATATCGTGACAATTTTCAATATGGTTATGAATTTATGCAGCCAATAAAACTCATATGGATTGCAGCACATAAGAATTATGCGACTGTAGGTTATGAGAATGAAGTGATGTATAACAACCTTTTAAAAGAGGAGATTGGCGATCGTAAATTAGAAGAGTTTATGGAACGAATTCGTAATAAGGGATGTAATCCAAAACAGTACGTGTTTATACCTGTTCACCCATGGCAGTGGGAGAATTTCATCATTTTAAATTATGCGGATCATATACAGGGTAAATTTATTATTTATTTAGGAACATCAGAGGACGATTATTGCGCGCAACAGTCAATGAGAACGTTAAGAAATATTACGAGTCCAAAGAAACCGTACGTTAAATTATCGATGAATTTACTCAACACTTCAACACTTCGTACGCTGAAACCATACTCTGTTGTAAGTGCACCAGTAATATCAAATTGGTTAAATGATGTTGTAAGTAATGACGCCTATTTAATGGATGAAGCACGTTTAATCTTGTTAAGTGAGTTTTCAAGTGTAACGTATGACACGAATAAGAAAGCTATATATGGTTCATTAGGATGTATTTGGCGCGAAAGCGTTCACAAGTATTTAGATGCACAAGAGGATGCAATTCCTTTTAATGGTTTATACGCTAAAGAGAAAGATGGTACACCAATTATTGATGCGTGGTTGAATAAATATGGAATGAAGGATTGGCTACAATTACTTATTCAAAAAGCGATAATACCAGTTATACATCTTGTTGTAGAGCATGGCATCGCACTGGAATCACATGGACAAAATATGATTCTAGTCCATAAAGAAGGGGTGCCTGTTCGTATTGCGTTAAAGGATTTTCATGAAGGGCTTGAGTTTTATCGTCCATATTTGAAAGAAGTTGACAAATGTCCCGACTTTACTAAAATGCATAAAACATATGCGAATGGAAAAATGAATGATTTCTTTGAAATGGATCGCATTGAATGTTTGCAAGAGATGGTGTTAGATGCACTATTTCTGTTTAATTTAGGAGAATTAGCATTCGTACTTGCGGATGAGTATGGATTGAGAGAAGAACATTTTTGGATGATGGTTGTTGAAGAAATTGAAAATCATTTAAGAATATATCCACATTTGAAAGGTAGATTTGAAAATATTCAATTATATGCACCTACATTCTATGCTGAACAATTAACGAAACGTCGATTATATATGGATGTGGAATCGCTTGTTCATGAAGTTCCAAATCCATTGTATAGAGTAAGACAACTTATGAAACAAAAATCAGCTGTTACAGGGGGAAATTATGCTAATCGTTAATAAACAAGAGTATAGCAAAAGTGATTTTGAATTGAGATTACAAGTTTATGAGGAAATGGAACAATTTCAAAAAGCAGAAGGAAATAGATTTGCACTTTGTCTGAAAGATCCATTCGATATTATTACGCTTGTGTTTTTCTTAAAAGAAAAGAAATCATCAGTATTACTTATACATGAAGATACGCCAAAAGAAACGGCTATTGAAATGGCAAAGCGTGCAAATTGTGTAGGGATTTTATATGGAGAATATGGCGATTTTACAAAATTAGAAGTAGGGAACTTTTTACTAGAAGAGCCTTCTTTATTGCAATATAGTTCGGGAACTACGGGAGAACCGAAACTGATTCGTAGAGCATGGACGGAAGTTGATACAGAAATTACTGCCTATAATGAAGCTTTAAACTGTGAAGTAGATGAAGTGCCAATCGTTATGGCTCCTGTTTCACATTCATACGGACTAATATGTGGTACGTTATCAGCAATTACGAGGGGGAGCAAGCCTGTAATCATTACGAACAAAAATCCTAAATTCGCATTAAATATAGTTCGCAATACAGAAAAACATATTATATATGCAGTACCACTTATGTTACACATTATGGGGAGTTTTCCATTAGGAACGTTCCAGTTTCATAAAATTATGACATCAGGATCGCCTTTGCCAGAAGCACTATTTTATAAACTAAAAAAAATGACAACATATATGATGCAGCAATACGGTTGTTCTGAAGCAGGTTGTATTAGTATATGTCATGATATGAAAAGCCATTTAGATTTAGGAAACCCTCTACCTCATGCAAGTATAAGCATAGGTTCAGATGAAAATGCACCGGAAGAAATCGTCGTGAAAATGAATGATAAGGAAATTTTCACGAAGGATTTAGGGTATAAATCTGAGCGTGGCATTCATTTTATGGGGCGTATGGACGATGTAATTAATGTCTCAGGATTAAAAGTCTTTCCTATAGAGGTAGAAGAAACGATGCTTCGATTGGAAGGTGTGCAAGAGGCAATTGTATATCGGGGGAAACATCCTGTGATGGGCGAAATAGTTAAAGCGAAAGTGATCTCTCATGTTGATCCAGTGAAAATAAGAGAATGGTGTATTCAGCACTTACCTTCTTATAAAGTTCCGCATGAAATTGAAAGTGTAAATGAAATTCCTAAAAATAAAACTGGAAAAGTAAGTAGAAAGTTACTAGAGATGGGAGAGGTTACAACATGAGACGGGAAGCGTTAAAGAATGCCGTGTTAAAAATTATGATAGAAAAAATGGAACTGAAAAATGTAACGCATTTAGAAGAAACGATGCGCTTAAATCAAGATTTATATATAGATTCGGTCATGATGTTACAGCTTATTGTATACATAGAAATGGATGTAAAGCTATGCGTTCCAGAGGATGAGGTAGATCCAAAGGCATTTCTTACTGTAGGATCTTTGCTTGATTTTATGGAGGAGTTAGAGCCGTTACAGGAAGTAAATGTGAATAACTAACCTTTAGGAAAGTGGATGAGAGTATGACTTCAATTAAAGTGCACTGTTTAGTGAGTTGTTTTTGTGAAATTATAAAAAGGCGTAGCGACATTGATTTTCGTCCATTTTATTTTGGACTATGGGATGGAGATTTTGATATAACAGAAGGCGGAATTATTTCATATCACTCTGAAAACATTAACCATGATCATTATTTACTTTGGTTTGAAAAATTGTACGGTATTAAAGTAAACGAATGGTATGATCATGCAAAAGATAAAGATAGCAATGTAGAAACGTTTTTAGAATTAGTAGAAAACAAGCCGGAAAATCGTTATGTCATTGTAATGGTTGATATGTCTCTATTACCAGAGAGGGAAAATAAATTTCATCAAAAACCGTTTCCACATTATTTAATGATATCAAAAACAGAGAAAGAAGAAGAGTGGTTCATGCTAGATCCTGATTTTCGTTGGGAAGGAAATATGGAAAGAGAAAAAGTACTTCACTCTATTCAAGATAACCCATTTGGTGGAGGTTATTTCATTGATATAGAAGGAATTGGGGAGCCAACGCAAGAAACAGTAGCTAGTTATTTCACAGAAACATTCAAAAAGAACGACAATGAACTGACTATGGAACTGAAAAATTTAATTGTAAAAATGGCAAATGAGGAAGAAGGATATGCGCTTTCTGGACTTGTAGCAGCAGTAAAACAAATACCAGTACTTGCAATTCGTAAATATAGTTATGAGCATGCCTTTGCATACTTCCGTGAAACGTTGCAATATTCGGAGCAAGAATTTGATTATTGGTGTGATCGGGTAGAGGATATTGTACAAGGATTTACAAATGTACAGTATCGTGCAATTAAAATGGCAATGACGAATAATAAAGGTATGCTAGTATCGATTATTGAAAAACTGGATGAAATGAATGCGATTGAACTGCAAATTAAGAAGGAATTAGAGAGACAGTTTCTATCATGGAAAGGTATGAAAACAAATCAATCTGTCGCAACTCTTTAATAAGCTAACTGAATTTAAGATAGGGGAGTTTAATACTATGAAATATTCGCTATGTACCATTTCATTTCGTCATCAATTAATTTCATTTACTGATATTGTTCAATTTGCATATGAAAACGGTTTTGAAGGAATTGAATTGTGGGGGACGCATGCACAAAATTTGTATATACAAGAACGCGAAACGACAGAACGAGAATTGACTTTTCTAAAGGATAAAAACTTAGAAATTACGATGATAAGTGATTACTTAGATATATCATTATCAGCAGATTTTGAAAAAACGATAGAGAAAAGTGAACAACTTGTAGTACTAGCTAATTGGTTTAATACGAATAAAATTCGCACGTTTGCTGGGCAAAAAGGGAGCAAGGACTTCTCGGAACAAGAGAGAAAAGAGTATGTGAAGCGAATACGTAAGATTTGTGATGTGTTTGCTCAGCACAATATGTATGTGCTGTTAGAAACACATCCCAATACACTAACGGACACATTGCCTTCTACTATAGAACTATTAGAAGAAGTAAATCATCCGAATTTAAAAATAAATCTTGATTTTCTTCATATATGGGAGTCTGGCGCAGATCCAATAGACAGTTTCCATCGATTAAAGCCGTGGACACTACATTACCATTTTAAGAATATATCTTCAGCGGATTATTTGCATGTGTTTGAACCTAACAATGTATATGCTGCAGCAGGAAGTCGTATTGGTATGGTTCCGTTATTTGAAGGTATTGTAAATTATGATGAGATTATTCAGGAAGTGAGAGGTACGGATCTTTTTGCTTCCTTAGAATGGTTTGGACATAATGCAAAAGAGATATTAAAAGAAGAAATGAAAGTATTAATAAATAGAAAATTAGAAGTAGTAACTTCGTAATGTGAAATGATGTGAGAGTCTCGTTTTAGAGGCTCTTTTTTTATGGTGAAAAAATAACCAAAAATTTCCATGTATTTTAATTTGAATTTAACACAATTTATATATAAATAAGGAGGTGATTGGTAATGGCTAGAAATCGTAATTCTAATCAATTAGCATCACATGGAGCACAAGCAGCTTTAGATCAAATGAAATATGAAATTGCACAAGAGTTTGGTGTACAACTTGGCGCTGATACTTCTTCACGTGCAAACGGTTCTGTAGGCGGTGAAATTACAAAACGCCTTGTAGCGATGGCAGAACAACAACTTGGTGGCGGATATACTCGCTAATTGTAGAAGGTTATAGGAGAAAGGAAGGATTCTTCCTTTCTTTTTTTTTCAATTAATTGGTATGGATATATTGTGAACTGGATTCAAAGAATAGGAATAATACTATAATTTCCCCAATTTCTTTTGTTGTGAATGGGAAGTAGTAAAGATGTAATAGCCCTGGTGGAATGAAAACTATGTTCCAGCAGGGCTATTATATGGTAAGAAATATATGATGAAAGGTTCCGAAATCAACATGTTAAAAAAAGAAAACTGTTGTTTAATTGCGCTTGCATCAGTTCCACTTGTCATGACATTAGGGAATTCAATGCTCATTCCAATCTTGCCGACAATTGAAAAGAAATTACATATTTCATCGTTTCAAGTATCCATGATTATTACAATTTACTCTATCGTAGCCATTTTACTTATACCGATTGCTGGTTATTTATCAGATAGATGGGGACGAAAGATGGTAATGGTTCCGAGTTTGCTGATTGCGGCTATAGGAGGAGCGATAACTGGTTGGGTATCTTGGAAAGTTGATAATCCCTACACTTGGATATTAATCGGTAGAGCGATTCAAGGTATTGGTGCTGCTGGGGCAATGCCGGTTGTTATACCGTGTGTTGGTGATTTATACAAAGACGAAAAACAAGTTAGTACAGGCCTGGGAATTATTGAGACATCCAATACATTTGGAAAAGTGCTGAGCCCTATTTTAGGATCTGCTCTTGCTGCCATTGTATGGTTCTTACCATTTTGGGCGATTCCAGTTTTATGTGTCATATCAATTGTTTTGTTACTTGTTCTAGTAAAGGCAAAGAAACAAGAAGGAGAAGTACCACCACTTAAAGAGTTTATAAAATCTATTCTGTCTACGTTTCGAGAAAAAGGAAGATGGTTAATTGCCATTTTTGCATTAGGTGCAATTATTATGCTTATTTTATTCGGAATTCTCTTTTATTTGTCGACTATACTGGAATCAAAGTATGACATTCATGGTATATGGAAAGGGTGTGTGCTTGCTATCCCGTTACTTGTACTGTCAATTAGTTCATATATGGCCGGTAAAAAAATTGGAGATAATCAAAATGTTATGAAGAAGTGTATTTATATTGGTTTTTTAATGGCAGCTGCATCAGTCATCATTCCTTTATTTATAAAAGGGATTTATTTACTACTTCTTTGTCTCGTTATTATGGGGATAGGGATTGGTATGGCACTCCCATGTTTAGATGCCCTCATTACACAAGGAATTGAAAAGGAGCAAAGGGGAACGGTTACGTCATTTTATAGTTCAATGCGATTTATCGGTGTAGCAGCTGGACCACCTTTATATTCTTTTTTCATGAAAGGGGCGGACCATGAAGTGTTTTATTTGACAAGTATTTTCGCTGCCATTGGTGCTGTCATAGCAATCATTTGGATTAAACCAGCAAAGGATGCAAAGACGGTAAAACAGAAACCAGAGCCTACTTCATAATTTGTAAGAGAATTGCATGATGTTTTGAGTAACATGCAATTCTCTTTCGTTCATTAAGAATAAATAACTTGTTTTAACATATAAAGCGCGACACCCCATATGATGAGACCAGAAAATTTATTTAATAATAAAATTGTCTTTCCGGTTGAGTCTAGTCTTTTTAGAAATTTCCCCGCTAACGCTAAGCTTATAAACCAAATCCAAGAAACGATAATAGTTGCAAGTGTGAAAGCCCATTTTTCACTTCCTATGTATTGAATAGAATTTGTTCCAATTACACCGATTGTGTCTAAAATAGCATGTGGATTTAATAACGAAACGGATGCTGCGAAAAGGATTTGCTTTTTTAAGGGCATACTTTTTTCTTGTTTTACATCGTTGGAAGGGTTACTTCTCCAAATAACAAAGCCCATGTATAGGAGAAAGAAAAATCCAATTATATATAACGAGTTAGTTAGCCAAGAAAAAGTAAGGAGTACAAGGGAGACACCTTGCACTGCAATCAATATGAGTAACGTATCACATATAGAGGCAGTTAATACTACAGGGGCTGCCCTCCAAATGTTTGGTTGGCTCGCACCTTGGTTAAAGACAAAAACATTTTGTACACCTAATGGAATGATAAGTCCAAATGCAAGAATGATACCATGAATAATTGCTTCACTCATCATATTACCTCCTATTTTAATTCATTATGATAGTGTATATTGTATAGAAGAAATGAAAATTTGTATCCATCCATATGGTTGGGGAGGTTACCAACCAAAAAGAATATAAGGTGATATAATGGAAAGATTCGTTTGGAAACCGAATATGTCTCTAGCGACTCCTCTGTATAAACAAATAGAAACGTATATAAAAGAAAGGATCGTTAATGGAGAATGGACCGTTGGAACGAAATTACCTTCACAAAGAGATTTGGCACATACATTTGGTGTGAATCGAAGCACAATTGTAATGGCTTTCGATGAACTAGTTGCAAAGGGATACATAGAAGGGAATGGCAGGAAAGGAACAATTGTTGTAAATAATAATGAGAATGCTTCAACTTACGCACCCCCACCTAATTGGCAGTCTTATGTAGAAACAGGACTTCATTATCCGAATCTCCCAGCTATTCAGGAGATTAATCAAGCTGAATTTTATCCACATGTAATTCGATTAGGAACAGGTGAGCTCGCGCCGAGTCTCTTACCTGAGAAAAAGATGAAAGAAATTATGAATAAGCTTTTAAAGTCAAATGTGACGCTTGGGTATGAAGAGCCGAAAGGAAATTTTTATTTAAGGGAAAAGATTTCCGAATACTTAAAGGAGCATGGTATATGTGTATCTCCTGACTCTATATTAATTGTTTCAGGAGCAATTCAAGCGCTGCAACTTATCTCTATGGGGCTTCTTCCAAAAGGGGCATCCATCTTATTAGAGAAACCATCCTATTTATACTCGCTTAATGTTTTTCAATCCGCAGGAATGCGTTTCATTGGAATACCAATGGATGAGAACGGTTTAAATACATCATATATTACAAAATATAAGAAGCAATTTAATGCATCTATTTTATATACAATCCCGTCTTTTCATAATCCAACGAACTTTAGTATGAATGCGAAGAAACGAATAGAAGTGATGGAAATATGTAATGAAATTGGATTACCTATTATAGAGGACGCAGTGTATCAAGACTTATGGTTTGATGCACCTTGTTCGAAACCTTTAAAAGCCTATGATAAAAATGGAATCGTACTACATATTGGAAGCATGTCCAAAGTAATTAGTCCAGGGTTAAGAATTGGATGGATTGTTGGACCTGAGCCAGTAATTCAAAGATTGTCAGACATAAAAATGCAAACAGATTATGGTTCAAGCACTATATCCCAGAAAATTGCAGCAGAGTGGTTTACAAATGGTCTATATGATGAGCATTTGCGCTTTGTAAGAAGTGAATTGAAAAAACGAAGAGATTTTATGTTACTAATGTTAGATAAATATCTTCGTGAAATAGCAACTTGGCATGAACCAACAGGGGGATTTTATATATGGGTACATATAAAAGTACCCATTTCATATCGCAGTTTATTTGATAAAGCTCTGCAAGAAAAGGTTTTATTAAACCCAGGTACTTTATATGATAGAAGTGCAAATCAATTTTTGCGCCTATCGTATTCATACGCAACGTTAGAAGAAATTGAAATAGGTATAAAAAAACTTGCACAACTAATGAAAAAGTAAGAGGAGAAAGTAATGAAACAATATGTAATTTGCCAAATGATCAATGGAGAAAAATATTTAGCTGCTTATGCAGAGACGAAGCAAGAAGCGATTGAAAAAGCAGAACTGTTAGGATTAAGAACGGGAAATCGTTACATAGTTATTACTGCAGAGGAAGCCGAAGGGTTAACGTATCCTTAAACAATGTACGAGATTATATAATAATAAATAAGTCTAGTAATATAAGAAATTACTAGGCTTATTTATTATTAAGTTGTTAAACGTTCTCGTATTTATACGCAAAGTAATAATATTATGAGTCAAGTTGACGAAAAAATCGATTTGTCTTTCGGTCTTGATTTCCTTTTCTATATTCATCGATATATTGCCTAAAGTTCCAAGCTTGTAAAAATTTATTAGCAGAGTTATAACCAGAATTGTAAAGCCATTCTTTTTCTTCCTTTGTCAGTTCAAAATTAGTACTTGTAATCGTTCCTGTTGGAATTGTAATGGTTCTTGCTTTTGATTCCTTATCTAAATGACGTAAATCATGAGCTTGCATCATTGTTTTAAATAGTCCTTTGAACATGGAAATAGGCTCGTTATAGTGAGCAGGATCAGCTTGAATCTCATCTTTTACAAAATGAAATCCGAAAGTCGGCCAGCGAGGAGCGGTAGGTGAATCGAAGATCCAAATTGGATAATTACTTAGAATTCCTCCATCAACCATATAACAAGGCTGTTTCCATTTTGGAGTTCTCCATTTTACCGGTTCAAAGAAGAAGGGGATTGTACTACTCATTCTTACCGCTTTAGCGATAGAGAAGCGATAATTTAAAAATCCGTAGTTTGGTAAGTCGTCAGGAAAGACAACCATTTTACCATTACTAATATCAGAAGCGATGATTTTGAGTTTGTTTAGATCCGGTAAATCAGTAAATAAATGAACACCTTTTTTTCGAAGTAATTCTTCAATCCATTCTTCTATAAATACATTAGAGTATATACCTAGAGTAGTCCATGCACTTAGTCCTTTTCCGATAAAGGGGATTTTGTCAATAAAGGTTTTCTTCGTAAATTTGTTATAATCGATATCAGTTATAATCGTTTTTAGCTCTGAACAAGAATATCCTGCCGCTACAAGTGCCGCAATAATTGCACCAGCTGATGTTCCAGCTATACGTTCCCATTCATAACCTTTTTCGGCTAATGCGCAAATTGCTCCAACATGTGCAATACCGCGTACACCGCCTCCTTCAAAAACACCATCGATCTTCATTAAACATACTTCCTTTCAAATAAAAGATTTGGAAATGGCAAAAAAGCACGTATTGTACGTGCTTTTTTACAATGGTTTTTAAGTTTACTAGCAGCCTACAAAGCCGCCCCAACAGCTAGCTCCGATGATGATTAGAAGGATGAATAAAACGATTAATAAAGCGAAACCTCCGTAACCACAACCACCACAGCTACCGCCGTAACCGTAACCGCCGCAACTATATCCGTAACCCATGTGGAATTCCTCCTTATATTAAAAATAAAAATGAACGAGGGGAAAATGTACTGGAAGAACTAAAGAACTATCGTGTTTGTAGGAACAATGTATAGTATGCTTTTTTAAACTTGTTCGCGTACGAAGGATAAGCCCGTTTTTGGGAGGCTTGTTGATTTTGTAAAGAATGAAGTATAATCTTTGTACTATGATATAAATAAGTATGTAAATGTAAGGAGAATTTATGAATAAAAAAATTGAAGTATTAATTGATAAATATGAACTAACACACTTGAAAGAAGAACTTATTAATACTGTATTTCCTTGTATAAAAGTTGTGCCAAAGCAGCAGGGAACTGTTGCGATAGGTAGTTCGAAAATGGGAGGAGTTCCTGATCTACCAGCTTTATTTGAATATCCAAAGCATAAAGGAAATCCACTACAATTTATCGCGCAATTTAACTTAAGTGATTTACAAAACGTTGGTATGGATCACAATCTTCCTAAGACGGGGATGCTGTATTTCTTTTGCATTGAAAATTATTTTGAAGAAAATGTGAATCTAACAGAAGCTGGGCGTGTACTTTATTATGATGTTCCTGTAGAGCAATTACGAAGAGAAAATGAAATACAAGCGAAATATAACCAGTGTGCAATTACTTTTGAGCTGACATACAAATTACCAGAACTTTTCATTGAAGATGAGGCTGATTCAGATCGTTTCTTGCAATTACTTGAAGAGCTAATTCCAGATAACTACGATAACCATCAAATGTTTGGTGAGCCATTCTCTGTACAAGAAGAAGTGTTATATGAGACAGGAGAATATATGGGAGTAGACCCGCAGCAAATGACTCTTTTATTCCAAATTGATTCAGATCATAAAAATTGTAATATGGTTTGGGGAGAACTAGGGATGCTATATTTCTGTATTAGTAATGAAGATTTGAAAAATCAACGTTTTGAAAATACATGCTGTGTATTACAAACATGCTAATGAAAAAGGTTGTTCTTTTAAAAAGAACAACCTTTTTATGTGAATTAGTTAATATGCATAATCTCATATGACCTATACGAAAAAGTATTGTATACTCTGAAACTATACGATACTTTTTCGTATAGTTATAGAATATAAGGAGTGACAAGATGGGAAAGACAAGTAAGTATGTGACAGCTGCCGCACTTTGTTCAACTATAGTAATGGGAGGCTTGCAAGCGTCATCTGTATCTTATGCAGCTACAAATCCGACTACAGTGACAGCACAATCAGATGTAAAGTTATTAGATGATTTCAGAAAAGAATTAAAAAAACAGATTGATAATCGAGAAGAAAATATTACAATCACATATAAAACAAAAGATAGAAATGCTAGAAATATTATGGATCAATTGTATGGTGAGTTTAATAAAATTGTAGATGCTGATGAGTATGTAAAATATAATGTAGCGTCTACTAGATATTCTATTAAAGGAATGCCAGGGGACTATACGTTTACACTGCAAGTAAAATACCGTGAATCAAAAGAACAAACTCAATATGTAAAAGCTCAGGCGAAATCAATTGTTGGATCAATTGTAAAACCAGGGATGGATGAGCATGAGAAAGTAAAAGCTATTCACGATTACGTTGTTAAGCATGTGTCTTATGATACGTCTTATCAAGCGTATACAGCATATGAAGCATTAGCGAATCGTTCTGCCGTTTGCCAAGGATATACATTATTAACGTATGAGTTGTTAAAAGAGGCAGGTATTCAAAACCATGTTGTAACAGGCACAGGAAACGGACAAGCTCACGCGTGGAATTTAGTGAACATTGAAAACAAATGGTATCACCTAGATACTACATTTGATGATCCAGTACCAGATAAAGCAGGGCGTGTAACTTACTCATATTTTAACATGTCTGACGAACAGTTAAGTAAAGATCACGACTGGGATCGTAGTAAATATCCAGCAGCAACTACAAGTTATTTTGGTGAATTAACAAACAAAATAAAAGCTGGTAGCTCAAAAACTGTCGTATATGAGCAGATGTTAAAAGAAACAAATTTACAATACTTATCTGCAGAATACGGAGCAGAAAATTATAATGAATTTAAGCAAAAGTTGCAGCAACAGTTTGCAGCCAAACCAGAAAAAGTAGAAGTGCGATATAAGCAGTCCATGGATGGGACGATGCAAGATATAAAGAAAGTATTAAATGAAATAAATTGGCCAAAAGGTGCAAAGCGTGTGTCTTATCAAGTAGCGCCTTATAGTGCATTGGCGGGTTATTCATTAGCGACAATTACATTTACGTATTAAGCAATGGGAAAAAGCACCTGTAAAAGGTGCTTTTTTTATTTATTGATTGATTACTTTTGAATATTAAGAATTATGTGATAAAATAAAAGGATAAGGATGTGAATGTGGAATGAACTTGTTCGAAAGCGATATTTTTACATTGATATATACTTGTTTAGTAATCGGACTTATCGTTTTGTTTTTCATATCATTTACTTTGTTTATTAGAAGAGTATTACAAAGCAGTGCTGCAAAGAAACACCACGTGATTAATATGAACCAGAAGCTAGATCGAATCATTGAATTGCTTGAAAAAGATAAGAAATAGCGATAGAAGAGGTATGAAAAGGGGAATGAGAATGGCGAATTATATAAAAGAATTACGTGAAAAAGTAGGACATGATTATGTTTTCTTAAACTTTGCCGGTGGTTGTGTATTTAATAAAGAAGGAGAAGTATTACTGCAAAAAAGAGGAGACTTTAACGCTTGGGGCTTTCCAGGTGGTGCAATGGAGATAGGAGAATCAGCTGCGGAAACTGCAATCCGGGAAATAAAAGAAGAAACCGGGTATGATGTAGAAATAAATGAGCTTATTGGAGTGTATACAAAATATTTTCAATCATATCCAAATGGAGACAAGGCCCAGTCAATTGTGATGTTCTTTTCATTCTCAATAGTTGGAGGTGACAAAAAAGTAGATGGTGATGAAACGTTGGATTTGAAGTTTTTCCCGTTAGACGACATGCCACCGTTATTTTGTAAACAACATGAAGATTGCCTGCAAGATTTATTGGAGAAAAGAGTAGGGGTATATCGTTAACATATAAAAAAGAAGCTAAATGAAGATTAGCTTCTTTTTTATGTTTAATTTATTTCCACCAATCATCAAACATTGACGCTGGTACTTGTCTTTTATGCTCACTCACTGTGTAACGTTTTTCAATTTTCTCTGCAACGTCAGCTGGAACTGCTTTACCTTCTAAATAATCATCTAATTGATCATAAGTAATACCTAACTCTGTTTCATCAGCTTGACCTGGTTTTTCATCTAATAAATCAGCTGTTGGCATTTTTAAGTACAGTCGCTCGTCTGCGCCTAACTCTTGTAATAATGCACGTCCTTGGCGCTTCGTTAATCCCGTTAATGGTAATAAATCTGCACCACCATCTCCGAATTTTGTAAAGAACCCTGTTACAGCTTCTGCAGCGTGATCTGTTCCGATAACAAGTAGCCCTTTTTGTCCACCAATTGCATATTGAGTAACCATACGGATACGTGCTTTCACGTTACCTTTATTGAAATCTGTTAGTGATTCACCCAATAAGTTTTCATATTGATTTGAAAAAGCATCAACAGTTGAAGCAATATCAAATGCAACAGATTGATCTGCTTGAATGAATTGTAATGCTAATTGTGCATCATCTTCATCTTTTTGTACTTTATAAGGAAGACGCACGGCGATAAACGTTGCATTACCACCTTCGTTACGAATTTCTTCAACTGCAAGTTGTGCTAAGCGTCCTGCTAATGTAGAGTCTTGTCCGCCGCTAATACCAAGTACAAATCCTTTTGCACCTGTTTTTTTTACATAATCCTTTAAGAAATCAACTCGTTTACGAATTTCAACTTTTGGATCAATTACAGGCTGAACATGTAATGCTTTCATAATCTGTTCTTGTAATGTCATTATGTTTTCCTCCTATTCATATTAAAGCGGTAAATAAGTTTATATGTATAATGGTACATACTTCTATCCTTTATTATTTCGCAAAACTAACGAATATACAATAGGATGTGTGTATGAATATGAATGTAGTCATTATAAATAAAGTACTACGTATAAGCAATTTTTTAAACCTTTCAAAAATGTAAGGTTTTTGTCATTTGAATCGATGGAAGGTATTTCCGCACTTTACTAATATAAAAACATAGATAGTAGAAGGGCGGAGAAGTAATATGAACATTAGAGAACTAGCATATCGGAATGTAACCCGAAATAGACGGACATACTCAGCCTATTTTTTGAGTAGTGCATTTGCAATTATGGCCTTTTTTGTGTATTCATTTTTTGCGTTTCATCCGGCATTAAGTGCAGGAGAATTAGGTCAGTACGTATTCGTAAGTATGTCTTTTGCACAGTCTATTATTTACTTATTTACATTCTTCTTTATTTTATATTCGATGGGAATGTTTTTAAAAACGAGAAAGCGTGAACTAGGAATTTTAATGATGCTAGGTATGACGAAATATCAATTAAAGCGTCTGATCTTTTTTGAAAATATTATGATTGGAATAGGGGCAATTATTTTTGGTATTCTTTCAGGTATGTTATTTTCAGGGGTATTACTATTTGTCGCTCCGATGATATTGAAACTAGATATCTCCTTATCCTATTACATACCGATGAAAGCAATTGTTGTAACGGGTATTATGTTTTTTATTTTATTTATGATCATATCATTGTTTAGTGCAGGAATGATTCGTAAAAATAAGATTATGAAGTTGTTTAGAGGATCAGCAGAGGCGAAACCGGAACCGAAAGCATCAATCATTTCTTCAATATTAGCAGTAGTATTGCTTAGTGCTGGCTATGTAGGAGCTCTTCTATCACATGGAGCAATGGTATTTATTATGATGATTCCTGTTACAACGGTAGTTATTATCGGGACGTATTTGTTGTACAAGCAGCTGAGTGTCTTTATTATTCGATTATGTAAAAAAAGTAAACGTTTCTATTGGACACAGACTAATATTATTACGTTATCAGATTTAGCGTATCGTATGAGAGATAACGCAAGAATGTTCTTTATTGTAACCATTATTTCTACTGTAGCATTTTCCGCAATAGGGACATTAGTAGGCTTCGCATCCATGACGAAAGGTATAATGGAGAGACCAATTGCGTTTCATTACCATTCTAAGCAAGGGAATAGTAACGAATCACAACATATACAAATGATTGACAAAGGATTAAAGAAACATAATATAGCAGCTTCAAAAACTAATATTTCGACAAAGAAAACGGAGGAACAGTCGTTAAGAAGCGCCACTTTTATAAAAGAATCAGACTATAAGGAATATGCAAAGTTAACGGGAGAACCATTTAATACTGTAGCAAATAAAGAGGTTGTATTTTTGTCAGCTGATATACCAGGGCCAGCGATGAAAGAAAGAAAAGAAATTACTTTACCTAATATGAATGAAAGTTTAAAGGTGAAAAAAGTTACTTCATCTTCATTGGGGAAAATATTAAGAGGAAATGTTTATGTAATCTCTAATGATCAATATGATTCATTACAAGATGGATTTATAGAGACAAAAGATTATATGTATAAAACTGAAAGAACGAAAGATGAGATTGAAATTGGTAAAGAGCTTACGCATCAAATTAAACCGTATCAAGAATATTCAACGTTTAGTGCGGAAGAGTACGAGCAAAACCAAAGTTTACAAATTGCAGGACCGATTTTATTTGTAGGTTTCTTTATTGGTATAGTATTTTTCGTTTGCGCAGGAAGTTTCCTTTACTTCCGTTTATTCTCCGATTTGGAGGATGATGTTCGCTTGTTCGAAATGATTCGAAAAGTTGGATTGACAAGCAGGGAATTATCGAAGGTAGTTACAATTCGATTGGCGCTTTTATTCTTCGTTCCAATTGGTGTTGCAACATTACATGGGGCAGTAGCCTTAACGGCGTTAGGGCAAATGTTTGAGTACTCATTGTTTAAAGAAAATACAGTTGTATTAAGTATTTTCATAGGTATTCAAGTTGTATACTTCTTACTTATAAGATCCCGTTATGTAAAACAATTGAAAGAGAGATTACGTATGCATTAAATGTGTTTTTTTAACTCGAGTACAAAATTTTCTAAAAAGAGGCAAGTATTGCCAAAAAGTGATAAAATGGAAAAAGCGAGGTGAAAAAATTAATAGAGAGAAAGGGGGGAGAAATATGAAAGCAACAGGAGTTATTCGAAAAGTAGACGAATTAGGACGAATTGTTATCCCTAAAGAATTACGCGATGTATTGGGAATACAAATCAAATCACCGCTTGAAATTTTTGTAGAAGCAGATAAAATCATTTTACAAAAATATCAACCTTACAATGCTTGCCAAATCACAGGTGATGTTTCAGAACAGAACATATCATTAGCAAATGGAAATATTACTGTTGGGATAGAGGGAGCGGAATATTTAGTAAAAGAAATAGAAAAGTTTTTAAACAAGAGTGAGGTTTAGTCTTAATTTATATTATTTTTCAAATTACATATCATTCTTTTAAAAGACTGTAAGAGGACCATTAATTGGTCCTTTTATTTTGGTTATTAGTTGAATGACCCAGGCTGTTATTTCCTATAAATCATAGGGGAAATACAAAAGTAGTATAGAGTTAGTAAATGATGTTGAGAAATATTTGAAAAGAAGGAAAACAAAAAGAATAAAACGAATGTTACATTTACACGTATTCAAAAGTGGTCTGAAATGAAAATAATACATTTTCAGGAGGGATTACGATGAGTAGTACAGTGAATAAACAAAAAGGTATACAATTGATTCCATTTACCGTAAATAAGGTTGTAGAACAAGTAAATGAAATTCCACCAGGTGTACAACTGATTCACGCTCCGCAAGTATGGGGAAAGAGTGTGAAGGGGCAAGATGTAGTCGTTGCCGTATTAGATACAGGGTGTGATACTAATCATATAGATTTAAAAGATCGTATTATCGGCGGAAGAAATTTCACAAAAGATTATGAAGCTGATCCAAATGTGTATCTTGATAATAACGGACATGGTACTCATGTCGCGGGGACGATTGCAGCAACTGAAAATGGTGTCGGTGTATTAGGAGTTGCACCGCTTGCTAAAATGTTAGTATTAAAAGTTTTAGCGGGAGATGGTTCTGGAAGTTACGAGCAAATTATTGAGGCAATTCATTATGCTGTAAATTGGAGAGGGCCGAATCAAGAGAAAGTGAGAATTATTTCAATGTCACTTGGTGGTCCGCAAGATGTTCCAGAATTACATGAAGCAATTCAAAAGGCGGTAAAGCAGGATGTTCTCGTCGTATGTGCTGCTGGGAATAATGGAGATTGTAATGATAATACAGAGGAACTAGATTACCCAGGTGCTTACTCGGAAGTAATTGAAGTCGGCGCTGTCAATTTAGAACGGAAAATCACATGTTTTAGTAATTCAAATCAAGAAATTGATCTAGTAGCGCCAGGTGATGAAATATTATCTACGTATCCAGATGGGAAATATGCAGTGTTAAGTGGAACTTCCATGGCGACGCCGCATGTTGCTGGAGCGCTTGCCTTGCTCATTAAACAGTGTGAGAAAGAATACGGTCGAAAGTTATCAGAGCCGGAAATATATGCACAACTTATTAAAAGAACTGTACCTTTAGGGTATGAACGTACATCCGAAGGTAATGGATTATTAGATTTATTAAAAGAATAGCCATATTAAAAAAACATCTCATATGAATATGAGATGTTTTTTTATAATGGATTATTAGATTGATATACAAAATAGCCATATTATAAGAACATCTCATATGGATGTTTTTTTAATATGGCTCTGTCGCATGTAATACAACTTGTAATAAACCTGGGAATCTAGCATTTAAATCTTCTTCACGAATTGAAATGAAACGTTGTGTTCCTTCAAGGCGCGTGTACATAACACCTGACTCACGTAAAACTTTGAAATGGTGAGATAAAGTTGATTTTGCAACAGGGATGTTTAAAGCACCACAAGATTGTTCATTTTTCTCTAGTAACATATTTACAATTTGTAAACGAATTTGATCGCTAAGTGCATATAAGACAGAAGAAAATTGAATTTCTTCTCGATTTGGATGATAGAGTGTACGCATATTTCACCTACTTGTATAAGTTAAGATATTTGCACTATAACATATAAAGTGGTATATTTCTATTGTTCGAATATATTCGAACAATAGAAATATAGGGGGAGAAAAAATGAAGTATACAAAATTGCAAAAGGCAGGATTAAATATTTCAAAGTTGGGTTTAGGTACAAATGCAGTAGGGGGACATAATTTATATGCTGATGTGAATGAAGAAGAAGGAAAGCGATTAGTAGAAGAAGCTATTCAGCAAGGGATTACATTTTTTGATACAGCAGATTCATATGGTTTCGGTAGATCAGAGGAATTAGTAGGAGAAGTATTAAAGGGAAAACGTCATGAGTTTATACTTGCTACAAAAGGTGGAATTCAACCGTTGTTAAATGGAGAAACTTATATTAACAATGAACCAAGTTATTTAAGGAATGCTGTGGAAAATAGCTTAAGAAGATTACAGACTGAATATATTGATTTATATTATTTACACTTTACAAATCCTGAAACAAGTTACATAGATTCAATCGGAGAGCTTACTCATTTAAAAGAAGAAGGGAAAATTCGTTCAATTGGAATATCGAACGTAAACATAGAACAATTAAAAGAGGCGAATCAACATGGTCATATAGATGTTGTACAATCTCCATACAATATGTTAGAACGTACAGCTGAGGAAGAACTGTTGCCGTATTGTATAGAAGCGGGTATTTCATTTATTCCATATGGGCCTCTTGCTTTTGGAATATTAGGCGGAAAATATACAGAAGATTTTAAATTAAATGAAGTCGATTGGCGTCAAAATGTAAATCTATTTGAAGAAAATACATATAAGAGTAATTTTAAGAAAGTGAATAAGTTAAAAGGGCTAGCTAAAGAAAATGATATTGAAGTGTCTCATTTAGCGTTAGCATGGTTATTAAATAAAGAAGGAATTGATACTGTTATACCTGGTGGAAAGCGGGCAGAGCAGGTAAGAGAAAGTGTGAAAGCGGTAGACGTTGCATTGCATGAAAGAGTCATGAAAGAAATCCAATCTATTTTAGAAGATTAGTTAAACAGAGGGAGAGTACCCTCTGTTTATATAAGGAGAAGGTCTAAATGAACAGAGTACTAGCTGTATTTTTTATGATAATGTTTATGATCGGTACAGATACTTTCTTAATTTCACCACTGTTGCCGACATTGCAACAGGTGTATCATGTTTCAACTGAGTTGTCAGGATGGATGGTGAGTTCGTATGCTTTAGGGTATGCTGGATTTGCGCTTATTGCTGGTCCTATATCAGATGGATTAAACAGAAAAAAAGTGATGGTACTAGGTATGAGTTTTTTTGCAATAAGTACGTTTTTGTGTGGAATTGCACCGAGTTTTTTATGGATGCTAACATTTAGATTTTTAGCAGGTGTAAGTGCAGCTTTTGTATCTCCACAAGTGTGGGCATCTATTCCGCTCCTTATAGAGAAGAAGCAAATTGTGAAAGCAATTGGGGTTGCAACAGCAGGGTTATCAATCTCTCAAATTTTAGGGCTGCCACTGGGAGCTTATTTAGCAACGATACATTATACAATCCCATTCTATTTCATTGGTATATTATCAGCACTACTTGTCATTCTTATTTATGTTGTATTACCAGAAATACAGTCGGTTCATATAGGTGGAAATAAAAAAGCGATTTTACAGCGTTATAAACAATTACTTACAGATTCAAAGGTTTCACTTTCTTATTTTGCATACTTTGTTTTTCAAACCGGAAATTTTGCTGCATTTTCATTTTTTGGTGTATGGCTTTCCGTTCAATTTGGCTTACAAGTTCATGAAGTAGGTACAGCTATGCTCGTATTAGGGTTAGGAAATTTAACTGGTAATATTTTTGGTCCTAGAATCGTAAATAAAATTGGTTATAACCTTTCTTTCTATGGTGGAATTATATTTACAGCAGTGCTATATGTATTACTTCCACATGTAAAGAACATTGTATTGGTGGAGTTATCGTTCTTTGCTTTGTTTTTTTTGACAGGAATTTTGTTTGTATTAATGATGAGGCACTTACAAAACATATCTAGTGCAGCAAGAGGAACAGGAGCCGCGCTTGCAAATGCTTCTATGTATATTGGTCAAATGATTGGTGCGGCAATAGCAGGAATGTTATTTGCAGTATCTCACAATTTTATACTTATAGGTAGTTTTACTGCTTTACTATATATAGGAGCTTTATTTTTGTTTAGAAAAAGTGAAAAACTTACTGAAAGTAGTGAAACAGGAATTGCATCATAAAGCTTGTATAAATATTTCGCAAATCAGAATTAATAAGAGTGTGAATACATGAATGTGCTTTTAATTAAAGTGGTTACTAAAAGTATAGAAATAGTAGAAGAAATGTATTGTAACAAAGTTATGAGGAATCAAAAAATAAAAATCCCTATAAAGATAGGGATTTATATATCGGCATATAGTTCCTTGGAAAAGGATATACTTAGTTTAGCATATCGGACTACTTATATTTGTGAAATAGATGTGAAAGTAATGTGAAAAATGCCGAAGGAAAAAACTATTTAAATAGAGGGCAATTTAGATGGGAATATGGATTTTACATAAATATTGTGTTATATTTCTACTTATCTGTTAATAATTACATATTTTAATTTTATTGGGGATAAAAGGGAGAGGTTTAAATGCAATGGTATTTGAAAGCTCTAAAGAATTATGGGAATTTTAGTGGTAGAGCTACGCGAAAAGAGTACTGGATTTTTAGTTTATCCAATATCGTAATTTTTTGGCTACTGTTATTTTTATCATCATTTTCAGAGGTGTTAGTTGCTATTATTGCGTTGCTATTTATGTTAGTAATGATTATACCAAGTTTTTCGGTTGGTGCACGACGATTACATGATATTGGGAAAACGGGATGGTGGCAACTATTAAATTTTGTACCGTTTGGTAGCGTTGTTTTACTTGTATTTTTTATCATTGAAAGTGAAGAAAATGACAATCAATACGGACCAAATCCGCATTCAGATTTAAAAGAAGCGATTTAATAAACTTATTTAGTTTGTAGCATTACTAGTTCAATTATTTTATCTATTATTAAAATGGTTTGCGTGGGCTAATATTATTAGTTTGATCTTTAGGTCTAGATGACTTTTGAAACTGTAAAAATGGGAAGTATAAAGGCGGAGAGAATATAGCATGGAAAGAAAAAAATTCTAAATAAAAAGCACTGTTTTAGCTAATGTAGCTAAAACAGTGCTTTTCTCTTTGATTGAACAGTTGCAGCATTTTCATCATGTATACCTGCATCTTTAATAATTCGTTGTTTTGCTTTATTTAATAGATGGTTTACTGCTTCGCCAAAATAGTTAGCTTCGCTTTTTGTGCGGGCTTCTCGTAAACATTTATAGTTTTCTAGCAGTTCCTCTTTTTCGGAGTTTGTTAAGAAATCTTCTATTTTCTTTTTTGTCATACGAAACACCCTTTCTCCTGACAAACGACGCAATAGAAAATATTTATTTCTCATTATAACAATAATTTTAAAAGAAAGTATACACTAACGTCGCAATAATTTGTCAATTTCTTGAATCTTCTCATCAGCTTTCCCAATTTGCGTATTTTTAGCCTGTTCGCCACCAAGAGCTTGATGTAGTAAAAAAGTTTGACCGGAAATAGCAGTTACAATGGATACTTTTATAATTTCTTTTATTGCGGTGACATCGAATAAAACGAGCCCAAGAAGTGCGGCTAGGCTACCAGTAAAAATATCAGTTAAAAATCCAAAATGAAAAAATGTTTTCAAACGGCGTGGAAGCAATAACTTACCTTGGTTATTGATTAGATGGGAAACGAAGCCGGTAATGCCACCAACGAGAACAGCGGTTAGCCATTGATACATCTCCATCGAATCCACTCCTTTTAGTGAATAAGATTCGATTATTTTATATCGATTCCTTTTAATATTTCATATAAGCATATTGAGAAAGTTTGTTTGGGTATAATTTGTATTCAAATTAATTGTAACAGAAAATTTAGATATATTTCAGTCTATTATATGAATCATTTTTACAATAATATGAATGCAGAAAGGGGTGCGTGATATGAATATAGATTATCGAATAAGAAGTGTAGTTGGTTATACAAAAAAATAGGGGAATTAGTAAGCCTGCTTGAGCATACGAGAGCTGTAACATTAGGCGAAGCAAAAAAATTATCAGTTGAGCAATTAGATTTAATTATGCAAAGCAGCGGAAATTCAATTGGCGCCTTATTAAAGCATATAGCAGCTATTGAAAAAGTTCATCAGCTTATTTCATTTCAAGATCGTGACTTTACAAAAGAAGAATTAGAAATCTGGGAAGATGCACTGTATTTAGGGGAAGCGGGTAGAGCAATCCGTGGTCATGAAATACAGTATTATGTACAACTTCTACAAAGTGTTCGAGAAGAATCTCTGAAGTATTTAAGTGAACAAGGTGATGAGTGGCTCATGTCAGAAAGAAAGTGGCCTAACGGTGTAGCATATAACCAGCACTATCTATGGTTTCATGTGCTAGAAGATGAAATTAGTCATCGAGAACAAATTAGAATGCTCAAAAACAAGTTATTTGAAAATTGCGTAAAATAATGTAGCTTTTTATAGGAGAATTCCATATAATGAGAATAATTAAAATAAGAACGGGGTGATGTATTATGGCGAAAATAACTTATATGAATAATCAACCAAATACAAAGGTGGATGGAAAGGGCGATATTATATAAGGTAATTCGCAATCCTTCCACTTAGTACAAACTAGGGAGGATATTTATTTGAATCAAAATATTTTAGAATCTTTCGGCTGGGATTCATTTTTTGAAGAACAAGTTACAGAGAAAAATTATGAAGTAGGTCGTATTTTACTTGAGCATAAGCATATATATCGCATTATTTGTAATGATGGTGAATATATGGCAGAACTGTCTGGGAAGTTTCGGCATGAAGCGATTACGAAAGGCGATTATCCAGCAGTTGGTGATTGGGTGTATATAAAGAAAATAGAAGATGAAAAGAAAGCGATTATTCATCGTATTTTCCAGCGAAGAAGTTCTTTCTCAAGACAAGAGGCTGGAACAAGAACAGAAGAACAGATTATAGCAGCAAATGTAGATTATTTATTTTTAGTGAATGCACTTAATCATGATTTTAATGTTAGAAGGATGGAACGTTATTTATTATTGGCGTATGAAAGTGGCGCTATGCCAGTTATTGTTTTAACAAAGAGTAGTATATGTAATGATGTAGAACAAAAAATTGTAGAAACGGAAGCTATAGCAATTGGTGTTCCTATTTTCGTTGTTGATAGTTTAGAGCATACAGGTATTGATTCGTTGAAACAATTCGTTTCTTCAGGGAAAACAATTGCTTTAGTTGGGTCATCAGGGGTAGGAAAGTCAACTTTGTTAAATGCTCTAATAGGAATTGATGTAGCAAAAACGGGAGATATACGTGAAGAGGATAGTAGGGGGAGGCATACGACAACGCATCGAGAATTATTCCAATTGCCTAGTGGCGCTCTCGTGATTGATACGCCTGGCATGAGGGAATTGCAACTTTGGGAAGGCAGCGAAGCGATTCAAACAGCATTCTCTGATATTGAAGAATTTGCGACAACATGTCGTTTCCGTGATTGTAAGCATGAGAATGAACCAGGATGCGCGGTGTATAGTGCAATTGAAAACGGACTTATTACGATAGATCGTTTGAAAAGCTATAAAAAATTACAAAGAGAACTGGCGTATTTTATGAGGAAACAAGATGCAATCCTTGCCAGAGCAGAGCGTGATAAATGGAAGAAAATTTCTAAACAACATAAAAAAATGTAAAAACCAAAGGGGCCCCTTTGGTTTTTTCTATTTGTAAATTTTATAATAATATTATTCGTATATATAGACAAAGAGAAATTAATTGTTTAAACTTTACAAAGTATTCACCATAATAGGTTATGAAAATAATAATTAAGGAATGGGAAATATTCATAATTAACTCAATTTAACTTTTAAATTCGAAAATTAGGAGGTTCATAATGGGTAAACTATTAAATTTATTTCGTGATATGAAAGTAGCAAAAAAGCTATTAATTTCATTCTTTGTAATTTTAATTGCAGCCGTTTCTATAATCGGGGGCATGTCTTATCAAACTGCTAAAAAGAATTTTGAATCACAAATTACGAGTAGTGCTAACGATAATATAAAAATATTAGATAATTTAATCAATCAAATGATTGAAGCAAAATTTAACGATGTGAATAACTTTGCACGAGTAATTCAAGGGAATATGTATCAAGGGGATAATCAGGATGAGCTAAGAAAGACATTATCTCAGTATATCAATTTGAATATAGATGTTGAACAAGTGTATGTTGCCGGTAATGATAAGAAATTTGTACAGGAACCAAATATACAAATGGCAGCAGATTATGATCCAACAACACGACCTTGGTATAAAGATGCAGTGGCAAAACAAGGTGGTATTGTTGTTAGCGAGCCATATAAGGCAAAAGGAAATGGACATATTGTCGTAACGATTGCAAAACAAACAGAAGATAAAAATGGGGTTGTTGCGCTAGATTTAAGTTTAGACAATTTATTAAAAACAACAAAGTTAATCAATATTGGTAAAAAAGGATATGCCTTCATTTTAGATGGAAAGCAAAAAATCATTGCTCATCCACAAGAAAAATCAGGGGATAAAGCAGCTGATTCTTGGGCAAAGAAAATTTATGAAGATAATCACGGTGCTTTTACATATTCTTATGGTGGTAGTGAAAAGAATATGGTATTTGCTACAAACGTAAAAACAGGTTGGAAAATTGGTGGGACGATGTACGCAACTGAAGTAATTGAAGCTGCTCAACCTGTATTTTATAATATGTTAATTGTTATGCTTATCTCATTAGTAGTAGGCGGGGCACTTATTTATTTTGTGACACTTTCAATTACGAAGCCTTTAAAGAGATTAGTTGTTACCTCTAAAGAAATAAGCGAAGGGGATTTAACGCAAACAATTGAAATCCATTCTAATGATGAAATCGGCCAACTTGCTAAAGGCTTTAATGAGATGACGAATTCGTTACGGACGTTAATTGGAAGAATTAACGATTCAGCTGGGCATGTTGCAGCGGCATCAGAAGAGCTAACTGCAAGTGTAAGGCAAGCAAGTGAAGCGACTGAGCAAATCACAATCGCAATGGATGAAATATCAAGTGGGGCAACGACGCAAACAACAAGCGTAGAAAATGGCGCTATGTTACTGTTTGATGTAACGGAAGGAATTCAACATGTAGCAAATAGTTCATCATCTATTAATACGGCTTCTGCACATACTCGTGAAAAAGCAGAAGATGGTGGGAAACTAGTAGGAAGAACAGTAAACCAGATGCAGTCTATTGCAGAATCGGTTTCACAATCAGATGCAGTTATACAATTACTAAATAATAAATCAAAACAAATTGGTGATATTTTAGAAGTAATTCAAAATATTGCAGATCAAACAAACCTTCTAGCTCTAAATGCGGCGATTGAAGCCGCAAGAGCCGGTGAGCATGGAAGAGGTTTCGCAATTGTTGCAGATGAAGTGCGTAAATTGGCAGAGCAGTCTAGCGTATCTTCTAGTGAAATTAGTAAATTAATATGTGAAATACAAGATGATATGGGTAAGACAGTCAAATCTATGAATCATGTAAATGAGGAAGTTCAATCTGGACTTGTTATCGCAAATGAAACGAAGCAAAACTTTGCTGAAATCTTACAATCTACAAATGAAATAGCTAATCAAATTAAGACGATGGTTGAAACGGCTAATGGAATGTCAAAAGGGGCAAATGAAGTATCTATTTCGGTAGGACAAATTGCAATGACAGCACAAAATAATGCGACAAGCACACAAAATGTTGCGGCTTCAGCTGAAGAACAGCTAGCTTCGATGGAGGAAATTGGATCTGCAGCAGGCACGTTATCTCAAATGGCTGAAGAGTTGCAAGGACTAATTGACAGATTTAAAGTCTAATAGAGAACAGACTACCTCTAGTAGCATTATGCCAATAGAGGGTAGTCTGTTTTATTGTGTAAAATCAAATGGAGATGTAAACTTCCTTTATGACGTTTAAAATGGTATTTTGCATAATGTTTGTCGAAAAATAGAGGTATTTGTTAGCTTTGTGTATAATTATTAACGTATAGAATACAAATAAAAGGAGAGTATTATGGGAGTGTATTGGGGGACAAAAAGACATTCTTGGCTTAGTTACGTCTCATTTTGGCTAAGTATTTCATTTTTTATTGTTTTTCTAATTGAAGTGTTTATATTAAAAACACTTTCGAATAGCTCGGTGCAAATTGTTAAATATTTTTATTTTATATTTGTACCAGTAAATATTTTTCTTAGTTTAAAGTTACTATTTAAGAAGAATGAAAAGAAAGCGTTACCTATTTTTAGTTTCATTGTCTCATTATTATTTGCAATTTTAATAATCGTATTAGTTTTAGCAGCTATAGGGAAGGTCTTTTGAGGGGAGTGGTATAAGTCACTCTCCTTTTTTATTTGTGGTAGTCTTACTATATATAAAAGTGTGAATGCTGTGAGCTAATAAAAGCAGAGAGTAGACAATATTTGCATGGATTAAAGTCTGTCGTTATTTGAACTTGTAAGAGTGTATGGAGTAATGAGGTAATATACATAATAATGGAGATAGAATTAGTTATTTTATAAGTATGTATGAAGCAAATGAATACGGTAAGAACGTTGATATATGGTACAATAGCTATGGATAGTGATAGAGATAAAGGGTATATAAAATACTCATCGTTTTTTAGTAAGAGAGGGGTTATCTTATGCTATACGAGGATTTGGAGACATTATTTCAAACAGCTCCGAAAGAAGATAGAGGCGGATGGAAATATATAATCCAAGAACAAAATAATACATTTAAAATTGTTGATGAAATACTGAAAAATCAAATGAGTGTCGAATTATATTTTAATGAATACGATGAGGTGAAAATCACTTTATATAAAGATGGAATTCCCATTACGACTATGCAAAGAATTGCGATTTCAAAAGTTGAATTAGACGAAGATGAAGAAGGTATTCAATTTGTTTTAGAGCGCATGCCTAGTCGAATGATTCGGTTGCAGTTAAAGCCATATTTAGCATTAGAAATGGGACCGTACTGGGAAGTATGTGATGATTGTGAATGAGCGTAAAAAAGCATCCAATAACATGGATGCTTTTTTATGTTTTTTGAAGTTGTTTAAACGCAATGATTGGCAGTATAACAATACTTACCCATCCGATGATAGGATATAGAATGTGAAGTAAGTCACTGTAACCGATGTAGCTAAAGCAATAACTAATTAGTAAAATGAAGAAAATAATATTGTTATTTTTCCACCCAGTAATAGATTGCATCTGTTTTGTCATTCCGAACACATTACCAACTAAAGTTGTGAAAACTTCACCGAAAATAATGAGAACGAAAAAGAAGTGAAAAGTTGCATTAAATCTTCTTATGACTTCAGCCATTGGGATGTTATATTGGTAAAATTGATCGACTGATAAGATTGCTAAATGGCTGCATAATAAAATTAAAGAAAGTCCAGCACCACCTAAAATCCCACCCCAAAAAATAGCTTTTCGGTCCTTTACTTCACTGGCTAATGGGACGAGAACACTTTGGGCGAGAGAAAGATTTAAGGCGACATATGTAATAGGGCTAGTAATCCATTTCATATTCCAGTTCTCTGCAGGAATAGTGTTATTAATGGAAGGTGTACCGTGAAAAAAGGTTGTAATAGCAAGTCCGATAATAAAAATCATCATAATAGGTACGACAAGTGTATTTACTTCAAAAACACCTTGTAATCCGCGGCTACTTATAATAAGACAAGCGATAACTGTAATAAGAATACCGAGTTGTCTTGGTAAGCGAAGTTGCTCTTCAAATACTGCACCAGCCCCTGATAACATAACGCTCGTTACGCCGAATAAAACGAGTAATAATAATGTGTTTACAACATTCCCAAATACATCCCCAAATAAATATTTGTTAAATTCTTGCGCTGAAAATGCCCCGATTTGTGATGAAAGTAACATCATCTTTGTGCCAAGCCAAATAAAAAAAAATCCACTTACACATATGCCAATGGTCCCGTATAATCCATTCACTGTGAAAAATTCAACAATTTCTCGTCCAGTAGCAAATCCAGCTCCAACGACAGTTCCGATATAAGTAGCGGCTACTTTCTTTGCTACTTGCCATTGTTGATTGTCCATGTTATCCCTCTTTCTACTATGATGAGCTTGATGTACTATTATGCATATGTATGAGCTTGGACAATTAGACGTATGAAGTGTTTGAAAAAATACATGAATTTAATGATATTAGGGAAGCATTAAAGGTGTTAAAACTTTGTTACATATAAGCCAATTGTTCGAAAGGAAAGGGAATGTATGGTAAAATGTAATTGGGTTATTAAAAGATAAACATTACAAAATGATAAGAGGAGTGATTGTATGAGTACGAAAACAAATGTTGTTGAAGTATTAAACAAGCAGGTAGCAAACTGGAATGTGTTATATGTTAAACTACATAATTATCACTGGTATGTGACAGGGCCACACTTCTTTACATTACATGAGAAATTTGAAGAGTTTTATAATGAGGCTGGAACGTATATTGATGAGTTAGCAGAACGTATTTTAGCTTTAGAAGGTAAACCATTAGCGACAATGAAAGAATATCTCGCAACATCTAGTGTCAGCGAAGGGACAAGCAAAGAATCTGCAGAAGAAATGGTGCAAACATTAGTGAATGATTATTCTGCACTTATTCAAGAATTAAAAGAAGGTATGGAAGTTGCAGGTGAAGCTGGTGATGAAACATCAGCTGACATGCTGTTAGCAATTCATACAACATTAGAACAGCATGTATGGATGCTAAGTGCATTCTTAAAATAACGATAAATATAATAGAAACCCATTGAAAAATTATTTCAATGGGTTTTTTTATGATTTTTCAGTTTTCTTTTATGCTATAATATAGTAAAAAGGAGGCGATGCGATGTTTCGCTTTTTCAGAACTGGAAAAGAAGAGCGGGAAATTACGAAAGATGAATTAGAACAAGCGATGGCTCAGTTTTTAGAAACGAATGCTAATATCGTTTATACAGTATTAGTAAATGAAGATTATACAGTAAATTATGATTTGTTAAAACCGTATTTACCTGCATTTCCAACAAATGATTTTCTCATAACGAAGGAAACGCTTGAGGTATTTGAACATACAGCAGAAAATTTAAGCCTAGTGAAAGAAATTGATGTCGTACAAAAAGCAGTAGACCAATACGTAACAGAAAAAGAAATGTTCCCAATTGTTGAAGGTAGCGAAGATCGCCTCATATGCGGAATGAAGCTAGGACCTTACTTAAACCGTAGCTTAAAAAGAGACTTATATATTTCAGAAAAACATTATTTAGTTTCAAGTAAACCAGATAGAAAAAAACAAAAGAGCGGGTAGATGTAATGAAAACAACAATACATATATTGTTGTCTTTTTTTGTTTTTTAAAATATTGATTTTTCAGTCTATTATTATTTATACTAAATGTATTGGACAGGGAAGAGTAACTATTAAGCATCATTTTGAGAATAAGGTATTGTTAGCGTGGGTTATACAAAGTGGTATAAAGATTCGCAAAAAATATTATAAAAGGTTTCGGGGGAATTGGTACATGAAAAATAGCATGACTTACATTCAATTATTAAATGAAACGTTACGTTGTTATGCAAATAAAGGAAGTTTTGAAGCGTACAATTATATAATGGAAAACGCTACAGGTGTAATAGGGAATGAGGCGCAAATATATAATTTTAAGTATGCACTCGCAAGTGCATCGGGACTTGAAAAAGAAGCATTACATTTAATGAGAGAGGCCATTATAGAAAAGGGATTCTGGTATGGAAATGAGTATTTAATTTCCGACGAAGATTTAAAATCACTACATAAATTTGAAGAATTTCATACAATGGTGCAATTATGTAATGAAAGAGAAGAATTAGCACATAAAAAGGAAAGACCAGATGTGAAATATATATACAGCAAGAAAGAAGGAAATCTACTACTTACATTGCACGGTGACCAAGAAAATATTCAAATAGTAGAGCCATATTGGAAATCAGTTTTGACACAAGATTACACGTTAGCTTTACCACAGTCTTCACAAATTCAGTTTTCAGATGGATTTGTTTGGGATGATATAGAGAGAGGGAAAGAAGAATTAAAAGGGCATTACAATAAGTTTATAGAAAACCATACAGTAGAAAATGTAATCATTGGTGGTTTTTCTGCAGGGGCAAGAGTAGCTTTATATACGATTTTGCAAAAAGATATAGAGGTTGATGGTTTTGTTTTTATGGCACCATGGCTTCCCGAGATTGAAGAATGGGATGAGTTGCTAAGAGTGCTGCAGGATAAACATATAAAAGGATATATAGTATGCGGGGATCAAGATGAAGATTGTTTCGAATCCACGCAGCAATTTGTACAACTATTAAGAGAGAAGAATATAGAACATAAGTATAAAGTTGTCCCTGACTTAGATCATGATTATCCTATTAACTTTGAAGAGCTATTAAAAGAAGCTATTGAATATATAGGAAATGAAAACAATAAGTAGTAAGAAAAAGAGATGCATCATATGTGATGCATCTCTTTTTAGAATTATAAATTAAAAGCATTTGCTAATAAGCGATAAGACTTTAATTTATGTTCAAATTGATGAGTAATCGTGACAATCATAAATTCGTCAGTATTGTATGCTTTGCTTAAGTTTATTATTTTTTCTTTTACAGAAGACGGATCACCAACAATCATACGTTGACGATTTTCTTTTATACGGAATAAATCATAAGCGCTGTATGAATAATTTTGAGCAGTTTCAATAGAAGGTGTACCAGTAGTTCGTTTTCCTTGCTCTAATAATAAGATTGATAAATCTAAACTAGAAGCAATTTTTTCCGCTTCTTCATTTGTTTCTCCGCATATAACAAAAATGGCAACGATTGAATTAGGCTTATCTCCTAAAAATGAAGGCTGATATTGTTCTTGGTAAGCCCTCATAACTTCAGGGCCTCCAAAGCCATTAATAAATTGCGCAAATGCGAAAGAAGCTCCGTTGTTTGCAGCAATTTTAGCGCTCTCTCCGCTAGAACCGAGCATCCACATTTCAGGAGATGTTGGGATAACTGGAGTGGCTTTTAAGTTTGCATAGTGATGGTTTTCTGGTATTTGATCATGTAAGTACATTGCAACGTCTGCAATTTGTTCTGGATATTGATCAAGTGAGACCATTTTCCCTTCTTGAAGTGCGCGAGTTGCTATTGGCATACCACCAGGAGCTCTACCAACACCGAGATCGATGCGGTTCGGATACAGTGCTTCTAGAACACGGAAATTCTCAGCAACTTTATATGGGCTATAATGCGGTAACATAACACCACCTGAACCGACTCTAATACGGTCTGTTTTTGCGGCAATATGAGAAATAAGTATTTCTGGACTTGAACCAGCTAAGCTTACGGAATTATGATGTTCGGATACCCAAAAACGTGTAAAGCCGAGTTTTTCAATTTCTTGTGCAAGCGTAACTGTATGTGAAAAAGCTTGGGCTGCTGTGCTACCATCTGAAATAGGTGATTGGTCTAATACACTTAACTTGATCATAGAATATACCTCTCAATCTTAATGTACATCCTATTATATATTTACTTATGAAAAATGCGTAGTGAAATGCTCAAAATGAAAAGCGGATAATCCTATTTCCGCTTTTAATGAGAAAATCCGCGTTCATAATGATTCATTTCAACCAGATTTAAAATATATTCATAGTTGTCAATTTCACATTTTAGCTGTTCACGTTCTTTTTCAGATAGTGTCATATTGCTAAGTTTTTTACATAAGTTTTGTTTCTTTAATTCTAAATGCTTTTTTGTAGCGTGGTAATCATAAGTATGTTTCATTTTTTAGTCACTCCTTCGTTGCGGTTGCTATATTATACGAAGCATAAAGAAATATGAAATCTGTCTCTTATGTACTTTTAGTGAATATTCAAATTGCAATGGTGTTATGTTTATGGGGATGTATGAATAAAATGCACTAAACCACTAACGTCCATTTGATGAAGTAAGGGGTGGAATTGTGCAGAAAGATATAATGTATAACACTGAAATGGATGAAGCGTTAAAAATTATAGATAAAGGATTGAAGAAGACGATAAGCCCAAAACAAATTATTATTGTGGGAGCTGGTATGGCTGGATTAGTTTCAGCATCTTTATTAAAGGCTGCAGGACATGATGTGAAAATTTTTGAAGCAAACAACCGGGTAGGTGGCCGTATAGAGACAGTTAGAATGGAAGATACCGGATTATATTTAGATGTTGGAGCAATGAGAATTCCGTATACACATACATTAACGATGGCATATATAAGAAAGTTTGGGCTACAGGTGAGTCCTTTTATTAATAGGAATGAGACGGATATTATCTATGTAAATGGACGGAAAACGACGTTGAAACAATATGAAAAGGATCCGAGTATTTTAAGGTATCCTGTGGAAATGAACGAAGTGGGAAAAACGTCTGAAGAACTATTGTTACTAGCAGTACAGCCGATAATAAATTTTATTAAAAGAAATCCAGAGAAAAATTGGGACGTTGTAGTAAAGGATTTTGGAAGATGCTCTACTGGGCAATTTTTAAAGTATCATCCTTATCAGTATAATACTTACTTTTCGCCAGTAACAATTGAGATGATCGGTGTTCTATTAGATTTAGAAGGTTTTTTGGAACGATCGTTTGTAGAGACTTTACGCTTTCTATACATTATGCAAGAGGAGAGCGGATTTTGTGAAATTGTGGGCGGGAACGATAGATTGCCAAAGTCATTTTTACCGCAATTAGAAGAGAATATTATATATAATCAAAAATTAATGAAGCTACATCAACACGATAATGGTGTGACAGCTTTCTATCGGAACGAGGAAACTTTTGAATATAGTAGTATTACAGGAGATTTAGTTATTGTTACCATTCCGTTTTCGACAATGCGTTTTGTAGAAGTAGATCCGTTTGATTCTATATCTCATGAAAAATGGAAAGCAATTCGTGAATTACATTATATGCCTGCGACGAAAATAGGAATTCAATTTAAAAGCCGATTTTGGGAAGAACAAGGACAATTAGGCGGCAGAATTATAACAGATTTGCCAATTCGTTATGCCTATTATCCAAGCTATGGAATTGGGGAGAAAGGACCGGCTATGATGTTAGGTAGCTATACATGGTCTTATGACGCGTTGTTATGGGATGGTTTATCAAAAGGTGATCGTATTTATTACGCATTACACAACTTAGCAACAATATTAGGTGGTCAAGTGTATGATGAGTTTATATCTGGAATATCAAAAAGCTGGACATTGGATCCGTATGCGCTTGGAGGATTTGCACTTTTTCAAGCAGGTCAAGAATCTGAGCTGCAACCAGCGATTGTCAAACCAGAGGGGAGAATATTCTTCGCTGGAGATCATACAACGCTATATCACGGATGGATTCAAGGTGCGATTGAATCTGGAATTCGTGTAGCGGCGGAAGTGAATGAGTAAAAGGTTTTTAATTCAGAAAATTCTTTACCATATAACTTGAGATGGATATTATTATATATAAAAGAATTATGGGGAGTGTTTACAGTGAATCCGTTATTATTCGATTTTCCTTCTGAATTTTATACTGACAGGCTTTTTATTCGAATGCCGAAACCAGGAGATGGTAAAGTTGTATATGATGCAATTCAGGCTTCAATACAAGAACTGAAACCTTGGATGGTGTTTGCACAAAAAGAGCAAACAGAGCAAGAAATAGAAGAAAGTATTAGAAAATCACATATTCAATTTTTGCAACGTGAGGATTTAAGATTACTAGTATTTTCGAAAGAAACAGGTGAATTTATTGCTTCAGCCGGATTACATCGTATTAATTGGGATATACCTCAATTTGAAATCGGATATTGGATTGATACAAGGTTTAGCGGAAAAGGCTATATGGTAGAGGCTGCGAAAGGTATAACGGATTACGCTTTTTCTGAATTGAAAGCAAACCGTGTAGAAATTCGTTGTGATTCTTTAAATAAGAAGAGTAGAGCGATACCTGAGAAATTAGGTTTTAAGTTAGAAGGTACGTTAGAAAGTGCGAGTGTTGCGGTAGATGGAAATGGATTAAGGGATATGTGTGTATTTGCAATGACGAGAAATACATATAAAAAAGAAGAGCTGTAAAGAAACAGCTCTTCTTTTTGTGTATTATGGTACAGGATGTCCATTAGAGCTTTCGAAAATTGTAAACCATTGTTGACGATCTAAGTTAACGTTTGTAGCAAGAGCGGCCGTTTTTACGCGATCTAATTTACCAGAGCCAACGATTGGCATCATATTAGCTGGATGAGCAAGTAACCAAGCATACATAACCGTATCGATACTAGAAACACCTAGCTCAGTAGCAACTTTTTGCATAGTTTCGCGTACACGTACGGCACGTTCGGATTGACCAGTAAAAATTTCCCCACCAGCAAGAGGTGACCAAATCATTGGATTGATTCGTTTTTCTTGGCATAAATCAATTGTCCCTTTTTCAAAATGCTCAAGCTGCAATGCAGAAACTTCAATTTGGTTCGTAATAAGTGGAAAATCTAAGTACGAACTTAACATATTAAATTGTGAAGGTAAGAAGTTAGATACACCGAAGTGACGAACTTTTCCTTCTTGTTTTAATTGTGAAAAGGCTTTTGCCACTTCATTTGGATCCATAAAAGGATCGGGACGATGAATAAGTAATACGTCAATATAATCTGTATGTAAATTGTTAAGTGATGCTTCTACACTTTGCATAATATGCTCTGCACTAGTATTGTAGTGAGCAACATATCGCTCTGGAAATTTCGGTGATGGGGGAGCGATTCCACACTTTGTAATAATTTGCATGTTTTCTCGTAAGGAAGGCTTTAATTGTAAAGCTTCTCCAAACAATCCTTCACACGTATATCCGCCGTAAATGTCAGCGTGATCAAAAGTAGTAATTCCCATATCCATACAATCTTCAATGAAAGAAAGTAATTCTTGTTTCGTCATATTCCATTCTGCTAAACGCCAAAATCCTTGAATAATACGAGAGAATTCTAGCGTTTCATTCATTTGAACTCGTTCCATTATAAGTACCCCCTTGATGAATAATTATTATTTTGAAAAGGCTTTCTTACTACGTATTATTATATAGTTTGGGGGGTGTACATACAATAAATATGTTTTGCTAAAAAAATGATTTTCTCTATATGCTATAATGTAGAAACATATAGGTAGAAGGAGATGTACGAAATGATTCCAGTAACAATATTAACTGGTTTTCTTGGATCGGGGAAAACGACATTATTAAATCGTATTTTATCAGAAAATCACGGTAAGAAATTAGCGGTGATTGTAAATGAAATAGGGCAAATTGGCATTGATAATCAGTTGATTATGAATGTGGAAGAAGAAATTATGGAAATGACAAATGGCTGTTTATGCTGTACTGTACGTGAAGATTTACTCGTTGCTTTAAAACAGTTATTGGACGTAAAAGCAGAAGGGAAAATGGATTTTGATGGTTTAGTAATTGAAACGACTGGCCTTGCAAATCCAGGCCCGATTATTCAAACATTCTTTTTAGATCCAGTCATCCAATCTGCTTACCAAATTAACGGTGTTGTAACGGTGGTAGATAGTTATCATATACATAAACATTTTGAAAAAGGATTAGAAGCAAAAGAGCAAATTGCGTTTGCTGATGTTGTTTTAGTAAATAAATTAGATTTAATTGAAGAGAATGAGAAAGAAAATCTCTTGCATAAAATTCAAGGAATTAACCCGACTGCAAAGTTAATTGAGGCGACTAACTGTGAGGTAGATATACCATCTTTATTACAAATCCAAACGTTTAAAACGAAAGATACGTTGCAAATTTACCCTCATAAAGAACATAACCACTTAGAAGGTGTGAAATCATTTGTATTACGTGAAGAACGTCCGCTGGATTTACAAAAGCTTAATGAGTGGATGTCAGCTGTCGTGCAAGAGCTAGGGGAA
The DNA here is from genome assembly GCF_008368795.1 of Bacillus sp. BF2-3. NCBI lineage: Bacteria > Bacillati > Bacillota > Bacilli > Caryophanales > Bacillaceae > Bacillus > Bacillus sp. BF2-3. The sequence continues at coordinate 54,595 of NZ_QOSA01000038.1, read as the reverse complement.
TATTTATATCGTTACAAAGGAATTTTATCGATAGATGGAGTAGATAAACGTATCGTTTTCCAAGGTGTACATACGTTATTTGCTGCTTCGTACGATAGAGAGTGGCAAGAGGGAGAAGAGCGAGTAAGTGAAGTAGTTTTTATCGGAAGAGATATTAATAAAGAGTGGTTCCAAGAACATTTCGAGGAGTGTGTGAAATAAGTCTGCGTAAATTGTAGGCTTATTTTTTATGAACACTCTATTAGATTGTAAAACAGAATTAAATAAGGGAAAGAAACTAAAAATTGATAACTGTATAATAAAAAGCCTGTTTTCACAGGCTTGTATTTTCGTCTATTAGTAACTCCATTACAACACCTACAACTGGACCTTCATCATCAATATCCCCATTTAAGCGGAAACCAAATGATTCATACAGTCCCATTGCAAGTTTGTTGTCTGGATGTAAACTTAAGTAAATTATTTTACATTCAAATTTTTCTTGTAAGAATTGAATGAGTAAGCGAAGGAAACGTTTTGCGTATCCTTTTCCTTGATATTGTTGGTCAATCATAAAGCGATCGAGCCATACACTTTTATGTTTTACTGAATACCATCCATACATTGCGTATCCTACAAGTGTTTCGCCATCATATAAACCTACTGACGTTCCGTTTCCTTCATATAATGATTCTGCTAAAGAAAACGCGTTACTTTCAATAAATTGTTGCTGGTCTTTTGCGACGTCTAAAGCAACTACTGAACGCCAATTTTTTGCTGTTACTTCACAAATGTGAAGATTCATAATTCCAACTCACCTTCTAAATTAATATAGCTTTCAAGCTAATATGGATAATTTTACTTGTTATTTTGGTCAAGTCAAGGATAAATACATAAAAAGGCAGCTGAATAACAGATTCAGCTGCCTAGAAAATATAATGGATTAGTTTGTTGCTTCTTTCAATGTATTTACGTTTTCTTCCATTAAAGTGAAGTAATCTTTATTATTTTTTGCATCATCTTCAGAAATAGTAGCTAAGTGATTTAAGCGTAAAACTTTTGTACCAGTTTCTTTTTGAATTACGGATGCTACTTTTGGAGTAGAGAACGTTTCGAATAAAATATATTTTAGATTATGTTCTTTTACTGTTTTTGTAATGTCAGCAAGCTGCTTTTGAGATGGTTCATCAGAAGCTGAAATTCCAGCGATAGGAATTTGTTTTAGGCCGTATCGTTGTTCCCAGTAACCATAGGCAGCATGAGAAACTAAAATTTCTTTCGTTTTTGCGTTCGCTACAGCTGCCTTAAATCCATCGTCTAAATCAGTAAATTTAGTTTGAAGTGCTGCAAAGTTTTTTTCGAATTCTTTTTTATGTTCAGGTTGTAATTCTACAAGTGCATTTTTAATTTTTTCTGCTTGTTTCATTGCTAGAGTAGGATCTAACCAAACATGTGGGTCTTTATCGTGATGATGTTCATCTTCTTTATGGCCATCTCCATGATCATGATGCTCTTCTTCAGTAGAAGCACGAAGCTCAATACCTTTAGATGCATTTACAATTTTAACATTTTCTTTTTGTAATGTTTTTTCCATTTTTTCAGCAAATGGTTCTAATTCAGCGCCGTTATAAACAAATAAATCGGCTTTTGCAACTTGTACTGTTTGTTTTTGACTTGGTTCAAATGTATGTGAATCTGCACCAGGTGGGTAAATTGCTTCAACATTTACATAGTCGCCACCAATTTTCTTTGCGAAATCAGCAAGTGGGAAAATCGTTGTATAAACTGTTAGCTTTCCATCTTTCTTGGCATTACTTTCTTTTTTATTTGAGCAGCCAGCGAAAATTAAGGTAAAAATAAGTAAGAATGAAAATATAGTCAATCTTTTAGGCATGAAGTTCTCCTCTTTTCTTTTTTACGGATATATTTTCCCCAATTATAGAAGAAAAATATCATTTTAATACAAAACGGAATAATTACGTTTTAGTTTGCGAACTTAGTATAATACATCTTTAATAAAGTTGCAATAAATAATAATCATTCCGATTTGTTTTTGTTATAAAGTTGTCAAATATAGGTGTATTATTTTTGCAAATGCATGCATATGTGACAACGCTGTTTTCATATATTGAAAAGGAGGTAAAGAGGGGGATGAGCGCTTGGGTTACTTAATGGAAGCTATTTTATTAATATTAGCGGTAGTATTGCCATTATCTTTCGTATTAATTTTTTTAAGAAGATTAATAAGTAATTTAGGGGACGCTACAACAATAACGAAATTACAAGAGAGAGATGAGAAAAAAGAGTGAGTAAAGCACTATGCGTACGCATAGTGTTTTACTTGTGGTAAAATAAGAGCAGGAAACTCCTAAAGGTTGTATTTTACTGAAGGAGAGAAAAGTAAAATAAGAGGTATATGCATATATGAATAAGCGAACAGCGTTAATACTTGGTGCAAGTGGTTTAGTTGGACAAGAGATAACGCGTCTATTACTTGAATCAGATTACTACGATTCGGTTACTATTTTTGTAAGAGAGCCAATGCAATTGCAACATGAGAAGTTACAGCAGAAACAAGTTGATTTTTCGGTATTAGAGGAATATAAAGAGTTCTTTGCTGTGGATGATGTTTTTAGTTGCTTAGGAACAACAATAAAAAAAGCAAAAACAAAAGCAAATTTTAAAAAAGTAGATTATGAATATACGTTACGAGCTGCTTGTTTAGCTGAAAAACAAGGGGTACAAAATTTCCTTGTCGTGTCTTCTATGGGAGCGAATCCTAAATCATTTTTCTTTTATTCACAAGTAAAAGGGAAAATGGAAGAAGAATTGCAAAAGTTAGTGATCGGTGGTATTCACATTTTTAGACCATCATTATTAGTAGGAAATCGACAAGAATTTCGTTTCGGCGAACAAATGGCTGAAAAGTTATCTCGTATTATTCCTTTTATCTTTAAAGGGGCTTTCAAAAAGTATAAACCAATTTCAGCTAAAGATGTGGCGAAAGGGATGTATATAACCGCGCTGCGAGAAGAATCGGGTATCCATACTTATAATTCAAATGAAATTACAACGATAGAATAAATAAAACCGAGAAGAATGACTTCTCGGTTTTATTTATTCGTATGAATTTTCCCTGGCGCTCGCTTGTATTGATATGGTTCTTGCAATTCAAAGCCAAGTTCATTGGCCGCTATTCTCGGGAAGTACGGATTGCGAAGTAACTCACGTCCGATGAAAATTAAATCAGCTTCGTTATTATTTAAAATTTGCTCTGCTTGTGACCCAGTCGTAATCAATCCAACTGCACCAGTTGCAATCTTAGTATGCTCTTTAATATGTTTGGCGTATTGTACTTGATAACCGGGATACACATCAATATGTGCTGGTACAACTGCGCCAGAACTACAATCTATTAAATCTATTCCCTGTTCTTTCATCCACTTTGTATACTGAACATAATCTTGAACCGTTAGCCCGTCAGGGTGATAATCATTTGCTGAAATACGAACGAATATTGGTCCGTCCCAAACTTCATTTACAGAGTCGATAATTTCGCGTAAGAAACGATAGCGGTTTTCAGGTGAGCCGCCGTATTTATCCGTTCGTTTATTAGTAAGTGGTGATAGGAATTCATTGATAAGGTAACCGTGAGCGCCATGTAATTCGATAACATCAAATCCGGCTTGTTTTGAACGTAACGCGGCCCTCTGAAAAGCTAATATAGTCTCTTTGATTTGCTGTATATTCATTTCTACTGGTATCTTCATCTTATCATTAAAAGGAATTGCAGAAGGAGCGAAAGCATTCGTATCTAATTCAGCTTTTCTTCCGGCGTGAGCGAGTTGAATGGCAGCTTTTGCGCCGTTATCATGTATAAAAGTAGTCGTTTTATGTAAGCCTTCAATTAGGTTGTCATCCCAAATACCTAAGTCTTTGTTAGAAATTCGTCCTTCAGCTAACACCGCAGTTGCTTCAACCATAACTAAACCTACTTGGCCAGCAGCGCGAGTTCCATAATGAATGAGATGAAAATTCGTAACGCTGCCATCCTCATTCCCCGATGAATACATACACATAGGCGACATAACGATACGATTTTTTAGTGTAACGTTCTTAATTGTATAAGGTGAAAAAAGCTTGGAATTCATCAAATAGCCTCCTTGATTGAATTTTCTTATATTTTACCATTCTCTTTTTTGTTTCTCTAATAAAACGCTTATACGAAAAATTTTGTATATTCGTGTTACAATGACTAATATGAACTGAATTGGAGGATGGCATATGTACCAGGCTTATTATGAAAGCGAAGTAGGTTTGCTTGAAATTACAGCGAATCAAGAAGGAATTACGTCTGTTATATTTGTTGATGAACGACAAGAAGAAAATAAAAATGAAATGATAGAACAATGTATAAATGAGTTAGATGAATATTTTAAAGGGAAAAGAAAAGAGTTTACGGTCCCGCTGTCTGCGGAGGGAACAGCATTTCAAAAAAATGTATGGGATGCACTTTATACTATTCCATACGGCGTAAGTGCTTCATATTTAGATATTGCAGAGAAAGTTGGAAATATAAAAGCTGTACGGGCAATAGGAGGGGCAAATAGTCGGAATCCAATTTCAATAATTGTTCCATGTCACCGTGTAATAGGAAAGAGTGGAAAGCTTGTTGGATATGCTGGTGGTTTATGGAGGAAAGAGTGGTTATTAAAACACGAAGGTATTTTGAAATGACGTATGGATGGGAAGAGGGATTGTTTTGAAATGTATAAATTGTGGGCAACCTTGCGAGGAGGAACAGTTAAACTGTGCAAGTTGTCAGCGAAACTTGGATAATGAACAAGAGGAAGGTAGCTCGTTAATAGATAAAGAACTGGAAGTATATGTAGGGAGACAATATCCGTATTACAAAAGGAAATGGGATCTTGAGAATAAGCGGATTGCTAGGTGGAGCTGGAATGGTTGGGCTGCTGTCTTCAATATAGGCTGGCTAGGATATCGTAAGTATTATGTACCAGCTGCTTTATTTATGTTGTTATTAGTAGCGTGTGATGCATTTTCGTATTATATGGGATTTAATGTAGCGTTGCCAATCATTAATATGGTGCCTCTTACGTTTTTATTACTCATTTTTATTCTGTTTGGAATGGGGATTTTTGCAAATGGATTATACTATCAATTTGCGGAAAGACGTATATACCGAATAAAAGCAAGAGAAATAAAAGATAAATCAGTTGAAAACTATCTAATCAATGATAGCGGCGGAACGAGCAAAATGGGAGCGACAATTGTTACTATTTTAGCAGTTGCTAGCATATTTTTTAGCCATTTCTTTTTTCCGACTGATCGAGACGTTATTCAAAAGGTTCGTACAAGCTCGCTTTATGAATATCCTTTCTTTTCAATAGGTGAATCTTTCGAAAATTATTTTCAAAATTCAGGTTGGATATATTATCGTGGAACGGAAGGGTTAGAATTAGTAGAATTCCAAGGATATAACACCGGAATGCCAAGACAAAAGGTGAAGATTCAATTTGTTGTCGATTATAAATTAGGTGAAGTGGAACCATACTCACTTATGGTTAATGGTGAATCTAAAACTGAAGAAGAGTTTTTGAAGCTGATGGAAGAAATATTTAAAGTTCAAAATCCATTTGATATAGAGGATGGATTACAAGTAAATGCTATTCAAGAAAGCGGCTGGAAAGAAATTTCCGATCGCTTTTTTCTATGTTTGTTAAAATAAATATTTAAAATAATCAGAATCTTTTGTATAATGAAATATATTATATAGGATTTAACTTATACATATAGATTGGGGGAAGGAAGAATGAAGAGAAAGACAACAACAATTGCTGCACTTGCGTTAACGACGAGTGTATTGGTTGCAGGATGTGGGAATGGTGAGAAGGCTTCGACAACGAAGAAAGAATCGAATAAGGGAATGGCCGATAAACAAGTTTTAAATTTGCTAGAAACAGCTGAAATTCCTTCAATGGATACATCTAAATCAACAGATTCTGTATCTTTCCGTGTATTTGTAAATGCAATGGAAGGTTTATATCGTCTAGATAAAGATAATAAACCAACACCAGGTATGGCAAAAGATGTGAAGATTAGTGAAGATAAAAAGACATATACATTTGAATTACGTGATGCGAAATGGTCAAATGGTGATCCAGTTCGAGCACAAGATTTTGTATATGCATGGCAACGTACATTAGATAAAGCATTAGCGGCAGAATATGCATTCATTTTATTTGATGTGAAAAATGCACAGAAAGTAAATAAAGGTGAATTACCAGCAGATCAATTGGGTGTTAAAGCGAAGGATGATAAAACGTTGGTAGTAGAATTAGAGCAACCAGCACCTTATTTTCTTGAGCTTACGTCGTTCCCTACATTTTTCCCATTAAATGAAAAATATGTGAAAGAGCAAGGAGATAAATACGGATTAGAAGCAGATAAATTAGTATATAATGGACCATTTACAATGAGTCAATGGAAACATGAACAAAATTATCAGTTGAAGAAAAATCCTAATTATTGGGATAAAGATACTGTAAAATTAGACGAAATTAATGTAAGTATTGTGAAGGAAACAAGCACGGGAGTAAATTTATATGATAGTGATCAAGCAGATCGAGTTATTTTAACTTCTGAATTTGTTGATAAATATAAAAAGAATAAGCCAGATGAATTTAAAACGAAGTTAGATCCACGCATATATTTCTTACGTTTTAACCAAAAAAATGCAACATTTAAAAACCAAAAAGTACGTGAAGCGATTGATTTAGCATACGATAAAAAAGGAATTGCTGATGTCATTTTAAATGACGGTTCATTGCCAGCATATTTCTTAGTACCTGAAAAATTCACGACAGGTCCGGATGGAAAAGATTTCCGCTCTGTAAATAAAAACTTCCGTGATAGTAAAGATAATGCAGAGAAAGCAAAAAAATTATGGGAAGAAGCGAAGAAAGAGCTTGGTCAAGATACAATTACGGTTGAATTACTAAACGATGATAACGGTAGCCGTAAAAAAGTGGGCGACTTTATTAAGGAAGAACTAGAGAAAAACTTGCCTGGTATTAAAGTGAATTTGAAACAGCAACCATACAAGCAGAAGCTAGATTTAGAAAAGAAATTCCAATATGAATTCTCATTATCTGCATGGAGTCCTGATTATCCGGATCCAATGACTTATATTGATATGTTTGTTACTGGAAGCTCATTTAATGAAATGGATTATTCTAATCCGAAGTATGATGATTTAGTAGCGAAATCAAAAGGAGAGCTATTAAAAGATGATAAAGCACGCTGGAATGCACTTGCGGAAGCTGAAAAAATCTTAATTGGTCAAGACGCAGCAATTTCTCCTACGTACCAACAAAGTACAGCTTATTTAGAGAAGCCGTTTGTAAAAGGCATTGCTAACCATACGTTTGGCGGGGACTTCAGTTATAAATGGGCATATATTACAAAAAAATAGTATAATGAAAGGTGAGTGAATTTTCGCTCATCTTTTATTTGTATAAGGAGGAATTATAGTTGTTAAGGGGAATCAATCATATTTGTTTTTCGGTATCTAATTTAGAAAACTCTATTATGTTTTATGAAAAAGTATTAGAAGGAGAATTATTAGTTAAAGGAAGAAAATTGGCTTATTTTAACATATGTGGAGTATGGATAGCGCTTAATGAAGAGACGCATATTCCGAGAAATGAGGTTCATCAATCTTATACGCACATTGCATTTTCTGTTGAACAAGAAGACTTTAAATGTCTAATACAGCGATTAGAAGAAAATGATGTTCATATTTTACAAGGAAGAGAACGTGATGTAAGAGATTGCGAATCTATATACTTTGTTGATCCTGACGGTCATAAATTTGAGTTTCACTCAGGGACACTGCAAGACCGTTTAAATTATTATAGAGATGAGAAACCTCATATGACATTTTATTAGGGAGGGATAGCATTTGCATGCACTTGTAATTGGTGGAACAGGAATGCTAAAGAAAGTTTCTATGTGGCTTTGTGAGAAAGGATTTTATGTTTCTATTATCGGGCGAGATGAAGTGAAATTAGAAAATGTTAAGCGAATGAGTTCTGCACCAGAAAATATTACATGCCTTTCGTTAGATTATCATAATGATGAAGATGTAAAGCTAGCTATTAAAAGTACAATTAAGAAAAATGGCCCAATCACATTAGTTGTTGCATGGGTACACACAAGTGCAAAGCATGCACTATCAAATATTTGTAAAGAACTAGATTTGTCGTCTAAAACATATAGTTTATTTCATATTTTAGGTAGTAAAGCATCACGTATGCCTGCACAAAAAATAGGGAGTACGCGATGTATTTATCATAAAATTATTTTAGGTTTTATTTTAGAAGATACATATGGAAGATGGCTTACTCATGAAGAGATAGCTGATGGAGTTATAAAAGGGATTGAAAGTAAACGAGCGGAGTGGATTGTAGGGAGAGTTGAACCGTGGGAATTACGACCAACATGGTGAGGGGGAGTAAGAAATGAAAACAACTATATATGTAACAAGGCATGGTGAAACAGAGTGGAATGTAGCGAAGCGAATGCAGGGACGGAAAAATTCTGCTTTAACTGAAAATGGTATAGTTCAGGCGAAACAATTAGGGAATCGAATGAAAGATTTACCAATCCATGCGATCTATAGTAGTCCGAGCGAAAGAACACTTCATACGGCAGAGTTAATAAAAGGGGAACGTGATATACCCATTATAGCGGATGAGCATTTCTATGAAATCAACATGGGTATATGGGAAGGACAAACAATCGCGGATATAGAAAAGCAATTTCCAGAAGAAGTACATCTGTTTTGGAATGAGCCACATCTTTTTCAGTCAACATCAGGCGAAAATTTTGAGGCCGTTTATGAAAGAGTAATTGAAGGGATGCAGCTTCTTTTAGAGAAGCATAAAGGACAAAACATATTGATTGTTTCTCATGCGGCAGCAGCAAAATTACTTGTAGGGCATTTCGCGGGAATTGAAATAGAAAATGTGTGGGATGATCCATTTATGCATAGTGCCAGTTTGAGCATAATAGAATTTGAAGAGGGTATTGGTAAAGTGAAACAATTTGCAGATATAAGTCACTTTCAATAAATGTAAAAAAGGCCGCAAAACGGCCTTTTTTGGGTGGTATAAAAACTAGCAGTTACGTTTTTTATACCAGAAGTGATCGAATTTCTTATTTTTGCAAGATGGGAATTTATGTCCGCCTTTGCAATCATTCCATTTGTGTCCGTTATCATGACAGTCTTTACCATGATCACATGAATCATCGCAAGAGTGACCGTGTCTGTTAGGGAAGAATTCGCATTTTTTACAGAAACTTCGTTTTGTCCAGAAAAATTTCTTTTCAAAGCGTATGCATTTTGTAATGAATGTACAATGTTTTCTGCGAGTACGTTTTGTAACTAGTACGCATTCTTTTCTACGCGTTACTTTCGTAACGAACGTCCATTTTTGAACACGTACACGTGTACATTTCGTAACAAATGTCCATTTTTTTACGTGCGTACATTTTGTAACGAACGTACAATGTTTCACTCGAGTACATCTTGTTCTTGGACATTTACCCCCAGTTGTACATTTACATCCAGTTGTACAATGATGATGAGTGAATTTATCATCATCGCATTCAAAAGTACTTGGATCTTGGTGTAAGAAATCCTCCATCCCAGCACTTTTGATTTCTTCAACAGCTTTTCTAATATCACGTTTCATAGAAATCCTCCTTATCATGTATTAAAGTGAAAAGGTATTCTTTTTCCTTAACATGATATGTATGTAGGCATCTTTCTGAACAGGACAAGAGTGTAATTTTATATAAATAGATGATTGCGGATGTATGGACAAGACAAGGCGCATACATTGAATGAAGAGAACTGAGAAGGGATGAGAAAACATGCTGCCTTCATATGATTTTTTTGTTCATCCAATGTACTTAGTGGAATTGAAAAAGGACATTTGGTCAGATAGTCCAGTGCCAGCAAAATTAACTTATGGAAAAAAGAAGTATGATATTGATATCGTATACCGAGGAGCTCATATTCGCGAATTTGAGAAAAAGTCTTATCATGTTATGTTTTATAAGCCTAAAAAATTTCAAGGTGCGAAAGAGTTTCATTTGAATTCGGAGTTTATGGATCCGTCTCTCATACGAAATAAATTATCTTTAGATTTTTTTCATGATATTGGTGTACTTTCGCCAAAATCACAACATGTATTTATAAAAATTAATGGTCAAATTCAAGGTGTGTATTTACAGTTAGAATCGGTTGATGAAAATTTTTTAAAAAATAGAGGATTACCGAGTGGTTCTATTTATTATGCGATAGATGATGATGCGAATTTTTCATTAATGAGTGAACGAGATAAAGATGTTAAGACAGAGCTCTTTGCGGGTTATGAATTTAAATATTCGAATAAAAATAGTGAAGAACAACTGAGTGAATTTGTATTTCAAGCGAATACTTTGACGAGGGAAGCCTATGAAAAAGAAATTGGGAAGTTTCTACATGTAGATAAATATTTACGATGGTTAGCAGGAGTTATTTTTACGCAAAACTTTGATGGTTTCGTTCATAACTATGCACTATATCATAACGATGAAACAAATTTATTTGAAGTTATACCGTGGGATTATGATGCGACTTGGGGGCGAGATGTACAAGGGAGACCACTTAATCATGAATATATTCGCATTCAAGGGTATAATACGTTAAGTGCAAGATTGCTAGACATACCTGTATTTAGAAAGCAGTATCGAAGTATTTTGGAAGAAATATTAGAAAATCAATTCACAGTTTCGTTTATGAGGCCGAAAGTAGAAGGGTTGTGTGAATTGATTCGCCCATATTTACTACAAGATCCATACATGAAAGAAAAATTAGAAACATTTGATCAAGAGGCTGATATGATTTATGAATATATAAATAAAAGAAGAAAGTATATACAAGACCACTTACATGAATTAGATTAATTTTGAAAGAGATTGAAACGTTATCAATCTCTTTTTTTTGTATAATAAAGATGTATCAATAAAAATGAAGTAATATATTTGATAGAGAATGGGGATGCGGATATATGACGATTAAATGGATTGATTGGGTAAAACAAATACAATCTATAGCTCAAGCGGGTTTAACGTATTCTAAGGATGTGTATGATATTGAGCGTTTCCAGCAATTACGAGATATTTCTATTTCAATGATGTCACATTACACGAAAACAGATTGGGAAGTCGTAGAGAAATTATTTGCAAGTGAGACAGGCTATCAAACACCTAAAGTTGATATAAGAGCGGTTGTTTTTCAAAATGAAAAGTTATTATTTGTGAAAGAAAAAAGCGATGGGAAATGGGCATTGCCAGGTGGATGGGCTGATGTCGGTTACACGCCAACCGAAGTTGCAGCAAAAGAAGTTTTCGAAGAGACTGGTTATGAGGTAGATCATTTTAAGTTACTAGCTATATTTGATAAAGAAAAACATCAACCATCTCCATCGGCGACGCATGTATATAAGATTTTTATTGGATGCGAGATTATTGGTGGAGAAAAGAAAACTAGTATTGAAACAGAAGAGGTGGAGTTTTTTGGTGAAAATGAATTGCCTAATTTATCAATTGCTAGAAATACAGAAGACCAAATTAAAGAGATGTTTGCCTACATGAAAGACCCGCAGAAAGAGAAATTAATAGATTAATCCTGCTTGAATTGTACATATTGTTAAAATGAAGATATTGGCAGATTGCAGCCTTTATGTAATAATGGGATGGTATGTGAAGAAAAAAGGAGATAAAAAAGAACATGTTAGCAAACATAATAGATCAGTTATTGCAATTTTTTGCAAGCTTAGGTTACTTTGGAGTAGCTCTTGCTTTAATGATTGAAGTAATCCCGAGTGAAATTGTACTTTCGTATGCTGGCTTTTTAGTAGCGAATGGTAAAATTAGTTTTGTGGGTGCAGTTATCGCCGGAACGATTGGTGGTACTTTAGCGCAAATCTTTTTATACTGGCTTGGATACTACGGAGGGCGTCCGGTTGTAGAGAAATATGGGAAATATCTACTTATTAATAAACATCATTTAGACATAGCGGAAGGTTGGTTTAAGCGTTATGGAGCAGGCGTAATATTTTCTGCGCGCTTTATCCCAGTAGTACGTCATGCGATCTCTATTCCAGCAGGACTAGCTAAGATGCCATTAAAACTATTTACACTTTATACGGTTGTAGCGATCATTCCATGGTCAATTCTATTTATATACTTAGGTGAAAAACTTGGTGGGAATTGGCGACAAATTAAAGAGTATGCATCTGATTACACACATTACATAATTATAGGAGCTGTTCTTTTTATTGCTCTATACTTTGGTTTAAAGTATTTCAAAAAGAAAAAAGCAGCGCGTTAAAGTCAATGATTTTTCATTGGCTTTTTTTGTTTGTTTCGGTTCTAAAGAAAAGGAGTTGTCCATAATGTGTAATAATAAAGCGTAGCGGAGGAATGTGATGAAAGGGTCACCGTTTATACGTGGAACGATATTTTTAACGATGGCAACGATGATATCAAAAATGTTAGGGTTTATATATGTTATACCATTTACAGCGATGGTCGGTACGAGTGGTTACGTTCTATACACATATGCATATCGTCCTTATACCATCATGCTCAGTATAGCAACAATGGGATTACCACTTGCAGTTTCAAAGATGGTATCAAAATATGATCAACTGAATGATTATCATACGGTTAAGAGAGTGGTGAAAAGTGGAATCGTGTTTATGTTTATAATGGGAGTCATTTCGTGTTTTACGTTATATATGCTAGCTCCGCATTTAGCTAAGCTTGTCATCGATGGGAATGATCAAACGGGGAATAGTGTAGGAGCGGTTACTACTAATATTCGAATTGTAAGTTTTGCGTTAATACTTGTGCCAGTAATGAGTTTATTAAGGGGCTTCTTTCAAGGATTCCAATCGATGGGGCCTTCTGCATTAAGTGTAGTTGTAGAGCAATTTTTTCGGGTTTTAACCATTTTAATAGGAAGCTTTGTCGTTTTATATGTTTTAAAAGCTTCTGTTTCGCTAGCGGTTGGTATTTCAACGTTCGGTGCATTTATGGGAGCTGTAGGTGGATTAACTGTTTTAAGTGCGTATTATATAAGAAGGAGAAGGCACTTAAAGAAAAAAGAGATGGAAAGTATACCACAAACAACGAAATCTTTTTTCTCATTGTATAAGGAGCTCTTTACATATTCTATTCCTTTTGTTGTGGTGGGCTTAGCAATTCCGTTGTATCAGACGATTGATACATTTACAATTAATAAACTACTTATACAAATAGGGTATATGCAAGGAGAAGCGGAAAAAATTAATGCGATAATTGGTCTTGTTCAAATGGTTGTGCTTATCCCGGTATCCGTTGCGACAGCTTTTAGTATGTCTCTCGTACCAGAGATGACGAAAGCTTACACAGCAGGAAATACGAAGCTATTGTACAAACATTTTACGAGAACAAATGTATTAGTAGTAGCAATTACGGTACCGGCGGCAATTGGAATGATGGTGTTAGCCAAACCTGTATATACTCTTTTATTCGGTGCTGGAAATGATCCAGAGATGGGGAGAATCATTTTACAGTATTATGCTCCTGCTTGCATACTATTTTCTCTTTTTACAGTAACGGCTGCTATGCTACAAGGAATCAATCAACAGCAGAAGACGGTGCTAGGACTAGTGATTGGAATTATTGTAAAGATAGTTTTAAATATTGTATTGCTTCCGTATTTCGATTATGTAAGTTTTATCATTTCAACATACGCGGGCTATACGATTTCAGTCGGGTTTAACTTGTGGATGCTTTCTAAATATGTTATAAAGGCAACATAAGCTTTTAAGGCAGAGAGCACTCTGTCTTTTTCTATGTTTAGCCCGCTTTAACGGGCATTGAGACCCTCACCTCAAAATACAGCGAAAGAAAAGAAGTTTGGTTGGGGGGCGGGCTACCCGTAAAAGCCCGATTTGTGAGGGCTAATAATCAGCGGGGGATAAAGCCACCTACTGATTAAAGTTTCACTTTATAATATTTTTCCTATAAAAACGTTTTCAAAATAATTTTTCTATTGAAATTTAAACGTATGTTTCATATGCTGAGAATGGCGGTTTAAAAACTGTGATTTAAGAGAGGTAGATTCCTACATGTAAAAAGAATCGGGGTGATAGTATGTTAAATATATATTTAACAGACCGAAACGGAAAACTACAAGAGATTGAGGAAATGCAAAAGGGGTGCTGGATTAATGTACTTCATCCAACAGAAGAAGAAATTCAATATCTAGTACAAACTTTAAATGTAGACTTAGATTTCATTAAAGACCCTTTGGATGATGAAGAACGCTCTCGTATTGAAAAGGAAGACAATAATACTTTAATTATCGTGGATATTCCGACAGTTAGACATGACGAAGAAGGAAATTCGATTTATGACACGATTCCAATAGGTATGATTGTGATGCCGGATTGTTTTGTTACAATCTGCTTAGAAGAGAATCCAATTTTTGAACGTTTTATTAATCAACGTATTAAAGAATTTTATACGTTTAAGAAGACGCGCTTTGCACTTCAGCTCTTATATACGATTTCTACTTATTATTTAAGATACTTAAAGCAAATAAATCGAAAAACAATTGATTTAGAGCATCAATTAAATCAGTCAATGAAAAATAAAGAGATTTTCACATTATTAGGCCTTGAGAAAAGTTTAGTATACTTTACAACGTCATTAAAGGCTAATAAAATTGTAATTCAAAAGTTAATGCGTAATAGTACATTTTTAAAAATGTATGAAGACGATCAAGATTTATTAGAAGATGTATTAATTGAAAATAAACAGGCTATTGAAATGGCGGAAATATATAGTCACATTTTAAGTGGAATGATGAATACTTTTAGCTCCGTTATATCAAATAATTTAAATAGTGTTATGAAACTGTTAACGTCAATTACCATCATTTTATCTTTACCGACTATGGTTTCTAGTTTCTTTGGAATGAACGTAAAGGTTCCGTTTGAAGGGGAAGCACACGGTTTTGTAATTGTACTCATCATATGTGTAACACTATCTTTCACGTTAGCTTTTGTTTTTTGGAAGAAACGTTACTTTTAACGATAAGAAAGCTGCTCTAGCATAGTTATATAACTACGCTAGAGCAGCTTTTTTGCTATGAAATCTCAAATTTTGAATAGAATATAACTTGTACAATGTAATGTATATAAAGGGTATGTATGCCATATAAACCTTGTTCAATTAATGAAATGGGGTTAAAATTACATATTGTTAATGAAAAGTTGGAGGAAATACATCATGGAATTGTTTCAATTACCGAAAGCATTCCTGCAAATGAATACAATTTTTATCTCCATATTGATCGAAGCACTTCCTTTCGTGCTCATTGGTGTATTTATTTCAGGATTCATTCAAATGTTCGTGACAGAAGATATGGTGGCAAAATGGATGCCGAAGAACCGATTTCTGTCTGTTTTATTAGCTACTTTTTTAGGCATGTTGTTTCCAGGTTGTGAATGTGGAATTGTTCCGATTGTAAGACGATTAATTGGAAAAGGCGTTCCACCATACGCAGGGATTGCATTTATGTTAACTGGACCTATTATTAATCCAGTTGTATTATTTGCTACTTATGTTGCCTTTGGGAGTAGTATGCACATGGTATGGTATCGTTCTATTGTAGCGATTATCGTAGCCATTATCGTTGGAATTATATTATCCTTTATGTTTAAAGAACATCAATTAAGAGATGATCACTTCCCAGAAGTGAATAATAAGCGTCCACTGCGTAAAAAAATGTGGGATGTATGTACACACGCTGTTGAGGAATTCTTCTCAATGGGAAAATATTTAGTACTAGGTGCGTTAATTGCAGCAGCGGTACAAACGTTTGTACAAACTTCAACACTTCTTGCTATTGGACAAGGTCCGTTTTCTTCATCAGCTGTTATGATGGGACTTGCTTATATATTATCACTTTGTTCAGAGGCAGATGCATTTATCGCTTCTTCGTTCCAAAGTACGTTTTCAACAGCTTCACTTGTCGCGTTCCTCGTTTACGGACCGATGGTGGATATTAAAAATATGTTTATGATGCTTGCGACATTTAAAACTAAATTTGTAATTGTTGTTATAGTTACAGTTACTCTTGTTGTTTATGCAAGCTCACTACTCATTTATGCGATGGGGTGGTAGGTTATGTTTCGAGCATATATATTATTAGGTTTTACAATATTAATTGCGCAGCTTCATATTTCCGGTAACATTACGAAGTATATCAATATGAAGTATGCCTATTTATCAACAACAGCAGCAATTATTTTAGGTTTCTTAACGATTATACAAATTATCGTCGTTTTCCAAAAAGAGCACCAAAAGGAAAAAGAGAAAAATGATTGCAGTTGTGACCATAGCCATTGCGGGCATGATCATTCAAAAGATGAGAATACATGGTGGAAAAAAGCATTTTCGTACTCCTTGTTTTGTTTTCCAATTATCTCAGGGTTATTTTTCCCAATTGCGACGTTAGATTCGGATATTGTTAAAGCGAAAGGATTTCACTTTCCTGTTGCACAAGCAGAAAGTAAGGATCCATTTATGACAAGACAATTTCTAAGACCTGATACGAGCATTTATTACGGGAAAGAAGGATACCGTGGTGTAATGGAAAAAGGGAAGAAAGAGTTTGTTACGAAAGACAATATTAATTTGAAAGATGAAGACTTCCTAAAGGGTATGGAAACAATTTATAATTATCCTGGCGAGTTTACTGGGAAAAAATTATCTTTTAAAGGGTTTGTTTTTAGGGATGATTCTTCTAAAAAAGAACAATACTTCTTATTCCGTTTCGGTATTATACATTGCGTAGCAGATTCTGGTGTGTATGGTATGTTAGTGAAAAAGCCAGAAGGCGTAGAGTGGAATAATGATGACTGGATTCAAGTAGAAGGAGAGATAACTACTGAGTTTTATCAGCCGTTTCATGCGAATATTCCTGTATTAGAAGTAACAAAATGGAATAAAGTTGAACAGCCGAAAGAACAATATGTATTTAGAGGAGCCGATTGATAAAATCGGTTCTTTTTTGTGGACTAAAAGTTCTGAATGTTGTTAATATTAAACGTGTAGTTCATTTAGTATAGTGATTATTGAAATATTAGGGATAAATCATTAAAGGGGTGATAACAATGACAGAAGTAAAGGGGAAAACAGCCAATGAGTCAAGGGTGTTCAAAACGAGCCGAGTATTCCCAACAGATTTAAATGATCATAACACGCTATTTGGTGGGAAGATATTAGCGGAGATGGATATGGTTGCTTCTATTTCAGCATCCAGACATTCGAGAAAGGAATGTGTCACAGCATCTATGGACTGGGTCGATTTCTTACATCCTGTTCGTTCTTCAGATTGTGTTAGTTATGAATCTTTCGTAATTTGGACGGGAAGAACTTCGATGGAAGTGTTTGTGAAGGTAGTAGCTGAAGATTTAATTTCAGGTGAGAAGCGTATAGCGGCAACGTCATTCGTTACTTTTGTGGCACTTAGTAAGGAAAATAATCCAGTTCCAGTACCGCGTGTTATCCCTGAAACAGAAGAAGAGAAAGAATTACATCGTATTGCTGTGTTACGTGCAGAACAGCGTCATATACGTAAGGCAGAGAGTAAGAAAGTAGCCACATTGTTAACCTTTTGAGATGAATATTTAGCCATTTAAGTTATTATAGCAGTCGGAAATGGTTTTAAAATGAAAAGCGGACACCTAAAAATAGGTGTCCGCTTTTATAGTTTTTTCATCCACATATCATATGACAGTAGCTACTTAGCAGAAGCAAGCAGCACCGACGATGATTAAGAGGATAAATAATACGACTAATAGCGCAAATCCATTACCATGTGCGAAGCCCATTGTTATTTCCTCCTTTTATTTTAAGATACAACATACAATATGCAAATGAGCTATTGTTTGATATGGACATATATCATGCAATGACATATTTTCTTGAATGATAATGTAATAAAAAAGGGAAGATATAGAAATAACAGTAAGTGGAGAAAGGAATTTATCCATGAAGCACTTTTTCGCTATAATCCTTTGTTTAATAGGTGTATTCATTTGGATGAACATCGATGTGGAAATGGGGAAGGAAATGGCTAGTGAATATGAATTAGGACAAGTTCGATTAGGTGAATTTCAATTATATACGAACGGTGAAGAGTTATATAGAAAATTATTTGAGGATATAAACGATGCAGAAAAGTATATATATATCCATTTTTATATTGTAGGAAAAGATGAAATAAGCCAAGAGTTTTTACAGTTATTAGAGAAAAAAGCATCTAGCGGAGTAGAAGTAAATTTGTCAGTCGATCGGATAGGTGGATATAAGCTGAAGAAAAAGGTAATTAGCCGATTAAAGGAAAACGGTGTGAAGTTTACATTTAGTAAAAAACCGAAACTGAAAAATGTGTTCTATTCTTTTCATCAACGGAATCATAGACGTATTGTTACGATAGATGGAAAGGTATCATACGTCGGTGGTTTTAATATCGGAAAGGAGTACCTTGGACAAAATCCAAAGTTTGGGCCATGGCGTGATTATCACGTGCGCATCCATGGTGAGGGTGCAGCGGATATGGAAAGAAAGTTCGCCGAAGATTGGAAAGAAGATACAGGAGAAAAAATGCCTATACATGAAAGAATACCTACATTAGGGAATGTGAAATATCAATATTTATTTTCAAATGGAAAAGGCTTATGGGAAACGTATGGGGCACTTTTAAAAAAGGCTAAAAAGTCTTTAATTATCGCTACACCATATTTTGTACCAAGTAAAGAAATGGTGAAAGAGTTAAAAGCTGCATTAAATCGTGGTGTTAATGTGAAAATTCTCGTGCCATTTAAAAGTGATGCCATATTGTTAAAACAAGCTGCCTATCCATATTTGAAAGATATGTTACATGCTGGAGCGGAGATTTATCAATATCGAAATGGATTTTTTCATGGGAAAGTAACAATTATTGATGGAGAAATTGTTGATATTGGGACAGCGAATTTTGATAATAGAAGTTTTTATTTAAATTGTGAGTCTAACTGTATCATATATGATAAAACAGTTGTTGATGAAGTATGGAGTCGATTACAGGTAGACTTTCATAAATCAAAACGATTTTCTGAAGAAGATTTTGAGAAAATTAGTAGATGGGATTGGTTTTTAGCGAGAATAGCGAATGTTTTAGCATCATATTTATAGTATATGGACAAAAGAGAAGGGAGGCGCTTTAATGGACTGTATGAAAGAATTAATGAAATATAGTTATATGCTAATATACAAGGTTGGAGAGTATGCTGGAAAGGTCAGAGACGAAGAATTAAAAAATCTATTACAGCACCATTTACCATATATGTTACAAGCATATAATGAACAAGTAAATTTTCAAGAAGGAGAGAATGTGCAGCATATAACCTGTGAAACAACGGAGTTTGATTTGCATGAAATGGAAAAGGAAACAGTTAGTAAATATACAGGGGATATTCATATTGCAACCAGTTATATTGCGCATTTGAAACGATTAGCTTTAAAGTTTGCTCAAGTTGCAGTGGAAGTTGCTAACCCAGAGTTTCGCTCATTTTTGGAAAATTGTTTCCTGAAAATGAACCGTTACGCTTATAGTGTGTGGCAATATGTTATGAAGAAGGAATATAAGATTACACATCTATATGAAAATGAAAAGTTTGCATGAGAAACTAAGGCGAAATGGTATGCGCCTTAGTTTTTTTACGTCCATTGAGAGAAAAAAACTAGTTTTATTGTGTATCGATTGGAAATGAAATATATAAATTAAAATTAGGTTTTGTTATCGGAAAATTTACAAAAATTTACCGTATATTTACTGTTTTTCAATCTCTCCTTTAAAAATAGAGAGTAATATGAGGTTGTACATATTCTATCACAAGGAGGAAACGCAAATGAACAAATGGGTTAAATCATTAACTGCTATGGCACTTGCAAGTTCTTTATTAATGGTAGGTTGTAGTAAAGGTGAGGACAAGAAGAAAGAAGACGACACAACAACACAACAAGAGGACAAAAAGGATAAAGAAACAAGCGGAACCGAGAAGTCTACTGATTCTAAAGAAAAGAAATAAAGTAATAATAAAGCTTCCTCTTATATATGAGGAAGCTTTTTTGTTGTAAATTGATTGAGATTATTGAAAAATAGAAAGAGAATGAAAGAGGGGGAAAACAAATGAAAGTATGTATATTGGGAGCAACAGGACGAGTAGGTTCAAACATAATTAATTTAGCATTAAAGGATTCAGCTGAAGTGACTGTATTAGCGCGTGATTTAAATAGAATAGAAATACAACATGAAAGGTTACGAGTGATAGAAGGTAATGTATTGAACGAAAATGATATAAATAAAGTGATAAAAGGAAGCGATATAGTAATTAGTGCACTTGGAACGGATCAAAATGGAACATTAGCGAAGAGTATGCCACAAATTATTAAGCAAATGGAAGAAGAAGGGGTTCGTAGGATCATAACAATAGGAACAGCTGGTATTTTACAAGCAAGAACAGATCTAAATTTATATCGTTTTCAATCAACGGAATCAAAAAGGAAAACGACAACGGCAGCGGAAGATCATTTAGCTGCATATGAGGCACTTAGTAATAGTAATCTATATTGGACCGTCGTTTGTCCGACACATTTAATAGATGGTGAGGCGACAGAGGTATATCGAACTGAAAAAGATATATTGCCAGAAGGTGGATCAAAAATTACAGTGGGTGATACAGCACACTTTGCATGGGATCTATGTAAGAAAAACATATATGAAAATAGTCGAGTAGGTATTGCATATTAAAAAACCATCCCGAAGTCGGGATGGTTAAAAGATGATATAACACAAGAAGATGATAATCATAATGATTTGGAGAATTGCTTTCGCTACTGTACTGCTTAAAAAACCAACTACAGTAGCGACTCCAACTAGAAAGGCATCTTTTGGCGCTTTTTTATGTACTAGTTCTGTTATAAATACTGATAAAAATGGTATGATAATAAGTCCGAATGGCGGGAAGAAGAACGAGCCGACAATGATAGAAATCATTCCGACACGTTCGCCCCATTTAGAACTACCGTATTTTTTTAAGAAATATCCATTTGCAATAAAATCAGCAACGAAAATGAAAAGAGTGAAAATGACTTGAATAATCCAAAAAGAAGTTGTTAATTCGCTTCCATTTATACCGAAATGGTAAATCAAATATCCAGCCCAGACAGCTAGTATGCCAGGGATAATTGGATAAATAAAGGCGAGAAATGAAACAACGAAACAGGCAATGATACAAATTGTTAATAAAACAGTCACTTTATAGCTCCTTTTTAATATCTAGTTTATGTACAGCAACTTTTTTGACTTGATGTCCATCAAGTTCTAATACTTTAAATTGAAAACCAGCATATTCAATGGAATAGCCAGCTTCAATATTTAAGTCAACTGCTTGAGAGAGAAGCCATCCTCCGATTGTATCTAAATCACTATCATCAATATGTAGGCCAAACATATCATTTACTTCAGAAATAAGCACTTTTCCATCTAAAACAGTAAGCTTAGGTGTACGCTTTTCAATCATAGGTGATTCATCAGCATCGAATTCATCTTGAATTTCTCCAATGATTTCTTCAAGAATATCTTCCATCGTTAAAAGTCCGGCAGTACCACCATATTCATCCATAACGATTGCCATCTGAACGCGATTTTTTTGAAGGTGGACTAACGTTTTACGAATTGGAACTGTTTCAAATACAGTTAGAACAGGATGTATATAAGATTCAAGTGGTTTATAAATACCTTTCGTTTGATCATGGAATACTTCTTTCGTATTGATCATCCCGATGATATCATCTTTATCTTTTTCAATGATTGGATAGCGTGTATATTTTTCAGTAGCGACGATATCCATATTTTCTTCTAACGTATTTTCAGTAGACAAGCAAATCATTTCGGTACGAGGAACCATAATTTCTTTCGCAACTCGATCATCAAATTCAAAAATGTTATTTACATATTTATATTCGGTTTGGTTTATTTCACCGCTTTTAAAACTTTCACCTAAAATGAGTCGCAATTCCTCTTCAGAATGAGCAAGTTCACTTTCCTTCGCAGGTTCTAATCCGAGTAGTTTTGTGAAAAATATAGCTGTACTATTGAGTAGCCAAATGAATGGATACATAATTTTATCAAATAAAATAAGCGGTCTTGCAAATTTGAGTGTGATTGCTTCTGCTTTTTGAATTGCGAAAGACTTTGGAACTAATTCACCTAATACAACGTGGAAAAATGTAATAACACTAAAAGCAATAACAAAAGATAAAGTGTTAGCCATTGTTCCAGTAATATTAATTTTTTCAAAGAGCGGTCGTAGTATATGTTCCACAGTCGGTTCACCAAGCCAACCAAGCCCTAAAGAAGTGATTGTAATTCCGAGCTGACAAGCTGATAAATAAACATCTAAATTAGATAGGACGCTTCTTGCAGCTAAAGCTTGTTTATTACCTTCATTTGCAAGTTGGTCAATTCGACTTTTTCGTACTTTTACAACAGCGAATTCTGATGCAACGAAAAAGCCAGAAATAAGAATAAGTACAAAGATGAGAAAAATATTTAATATGTCCAAGCGTGTTCTCCATTCCAAGGTTTGGAATAAAGATGTCACCTCCTGCAATTATGTTATACTTTTATAATAAATCCAAATGAAAAGAATAGTCAAAGGAAAAGGGTAAATATTGGTATGTTTCTGTAATAGTTTTTGAATTTGCTGTTATTTTGTCCGCTATACAAAAGGAATAACCCCCTACTTTTAGATTATAGAGGGTTATTTTAAATTAAGGTTTTGGAACACTTCTCGTTAAAGTGTATGACTGTTGCTTGGAGTAGTTTGTGGTCCATAGTGTTTGAAGGAAAGAAAGTATGCTATATGGGATATAGAGTAGTAATAAGCCGATTGTAACAATTATGGGTGAATTTCCGCCAAATTGAACGATAAATTGTAACAGGCCATTTGCATGAAAAACGCATTCCATAAAAACGAATGAAAGAATAATGGAACCTAAAATTGATTTATGATTTGAAGTAAGCGCTAAAAACAATGTGTCTACAAGAAAAGAATCATGTTTTATTTCATATTCATTTGTGTTTCTTAAGAAAGGAATCCATTTTTTTACTGCTTGCATAACGATAATCATGGAAGTACTACATACGATGATAAATGATGAGTAGTAAGGAAGGTTTATAAATTGTGCGATGTATAGAAGTAGTAATAAGACTGAACATTGTAATACTACAGTGCAAAAAGAGTAAGGTATCCATTTCAATACAGTAGTAAACTTTTTAAACGAGTTAGGTACTTTGAAAAATAAATGACCGATACCCAAACTTATGAAAAATCCGATCGCAAGGGTAAAAGTAAAACGAACAATCGATATAAAATATATTTCCCATATGTAAGGGAATAATGGTGTTGAATGATTAGAAGTATGTATCATTTGATTTGCTGAGAAAAAGATAGATTCATGCATCCAATCAACCTTTGGAATTGATATAGAAGAAAGCTGTGCGAAGTTTTGAAAAATGCTAATAAATCCATTTTGATAAGAGTAATTGTGTGTAGTAAAAAGAGCTGGAATAGGACTTATGGCAAAAATAACAATAACACCAATTATAAATTTACATATATGTGAGCGTAATAAGGACATATAACCACCTACTCTTGGAAAATTCAGAAAATTCTTATTCTTATTTTAGCTTTTTTTGAAAGAAGTTACAATATATTTTTCATTCAGTAATTCAGAGAGAAGATTTGATAGCAAAAATATACAAGTGAAGGATTCATGAATAAATTATGACAAGAAAATGAATAATTTTCAGAAAAATAAAATAAATTATTTATTTTTTTCTGAAAATATAATATAGTTATGGCACAGAAAGTATTTTAACATAAGGAGGCTTTTTATGAGGATTAAAGGGAATTACGTGCCGAAAAGGGAAGTTTTACTGTGCTCAAGTTCGATTACGATAGGGGAAGCGTTAGAGCATTTAAATAAAACGGGGTATCGTTGTGTACCAGTTTTAGATGAAAAAAAAGAGAAATTTTTAGGGAATATATATAAAGTAGATATTTTAGAATATAAAGGATCACTTGATGAGAGTGTAATACAATTATTAAACGATAAAGAAGGATTTGTGAGAGAAGATTCATCTTTCTTTAAAGTATTTTTTACAATAAAAAAATTGCCTTATTTATCAGTAGTTGACGAAAAAGGGGTTTTCCTTGGAATTTTAACGCATAAAAAAGTTTTTGAGTTATTAGAGGATGCATGGGGCGTTCACTCTAGTAAATACTCTGTCATGATTGGAACGCAAGACTATAATGGAGCAATCCAAAAGTTATCGACAGTTTTAAAGAAATATACTGGTATTCAAAGTTTGATGACTTTTGATAATGATGCCTTATTAGTTCGTAGAATTATGTTTACATTAGGAGAAGAGTTTAACGACGGTGAATTAGAGACATTATTGAAAGATTTAGAAGATCACGGATTTAGAGTTGTGTATGTGGAAGAGATGAAAAATCCACGTGAAGTTGAAACGATAGAGTAACATAACAAAAGCCATCTTTATGGATGGCTTTTGTTATGTTACGTGTGTAAAGTTATTTGGAAATAACGATAGGGTAATAAGTGAGATTGTAACAATATTTGTGTAAGAGAATAAAAAATGTAGATAATTTCGATTTTCAAAAAAATCAATTTGAAAATATGTTTTTATTTTGCAACTAAATATGTTACTATATGTGTGATAAAAACAAAGAGGTCTGACATCTACACTCCGCGTAATAACACTCTAATGATTTAAAAATTCAAAAAAATCAAAATTCAAAATAATAATTGTATTAATGATTAGAGTAAAAATAAGGGGAATGGAGAAATTATGGAGAAAGACACTGCTTTGTAAGGGGCATATTTTATCATCTTGAGCAGAGAGGAGGATGCATAGCATATTGTAAAATATAGAGATAAACAATGAAAAAGTGCTATGCAAATGAAGAGCATGAAAGGACGTTTAAGGCCAGGTGATACGGTAGCAATTGGTTTAATGCTATTTGCATTATTTTTAGGAGCAGGAAATTTAATTTTTCCGCCAGTTTTAGGTCAACAAGCAGGAGAGAATGTTTGGATTGCTACAATAGGATTCCTTGTAACGGGAGTCGGATTACCCCTACTAGCTGTAACAGCTGTCGCGTTTGTAGAGGGGGACTTGAAAGCGCTATCTTCTAGAGTCCACCCTATATTTGCGTTTATTTTCCCATTGATTAGTTATTTAGCAATTGGACCATTTTTCGCGATTCCTCGTACTGGAGCTGTTTCGTTTGAAATGGGTATGAAGCCGTTTTTATCAGAGGCAATGGTTTCAGAGTGGTACATGCTATTTCTTTTCACGATAGTTTTCTTCGGAATAACGTGGTATTTATCATTAAATCCATCTAAATTAGTGGATTGGTTCGGAAAGTTTCTTACACCATTATTAGTATTAATTGTCGCTGTTATTGTCGGAAAGGCAATTATTGATCCAATTGGAGAGCCAGCTGCGCCGTTAGCTGCTTACAAAGAAAATGCTTTCTTTGGTGGATTTATTCAAGGATATTTAACGATGGATGCAATTAGCGCGCTTGTATTCGGAATTGTCGTTGTACAAGTTATCCGCTCTAAAGGGATAAAAGAGAGTAGTCAAATTGCAAAAATAACAGTAGTATCAGGTATTATTGCTGTACTTGGTTTAACGTTAATTTATTTATCACTTGCTTATCTTGGTTCAACAAGTACATCACTTGGTATCTCAGAAAACGGTGGCCTTATTTTAACGAATGTTGTAAATGAGCTATATGGGACGAGTGGTAAAATTTTATTAGGGCTTGTTATTATACTCGCTTGTTTAACAACTTCTGTTGGGTTAACATCTGCGTGTGCAGGTTTCTTTACAAACTTATTCCCAAAACTTTCGCATAAAACGATTGTAACAATGGTATGTGTATTTAGTTTAATTGTATCTAACCTAGGTTTAACACAATTAATCGCAGTAACATTACCTGTGTTAATGATCATTTATCCAGTTGCAATTGTATTAATCGTACTTTCGTATTTCCATAAGTGGATTGGGAAGCGTAATACAATTTATATTGGAGCTATTTTAGGTGCATTGTTAATTAGTTTCTTTAATGGTTTAGAAAGTGCGAAAATTAAAATTGACGCGATTTCTAATGTACTACAAATGTTACCGTTATATAACGAAGGAATCGGATGGTTAATTCCATCATGTATTGGCGGGATTCTTGGTTTCTTCTTCTATAAATCAAATGAATCAAGTGAATTACAAAAGAAAGGTGCTTAGGCACCTTTCTTTTTTTGAAGGGGATTTTTGTATTTTGTCTAAGTAATAATTGGGGGGAATGATAAATGGCTAATTTTGAAGATTTTTTAAATTTGGATTTGAGAATTGGAACTGTAATACATGCAGAGGAATTTAAAGAAGCGAGAGTACCAGCGATTAAACTAGCAATAGATTTTGGAGAAATCGGGATAAAGCAGTCAAGTGCTCAAATTACGAAAAGGTATATTCCAGAAGATTTAATCGGTCAACAAATCGTTGCTGTTGTAAACTTTCCACCAAAGCGTGTAGCTGGATTCAAATCAGAAGTGCTTGTGCTTGGTGGTGTTCCTGAAGCTGATGATGTTGTGTTACTTCAGCCTAATATGGAATTGCCAAATGGAACAAAAATTAGCTAGGGTGAAGGTAGGGGCTAATATGGATATCGGACGAGAATATTTGCAATGTGCGATTTCGAACTTTAAAGCAACAAAGAAACAAGGGGAACGGGCACTTTCTCAATTATCATATGAACAAATACAATGGTCTTCTCATGAAGAAACAAATAGTATAGCGATTATTATTAAGCATCTGCACGGTAATATGCGTTCTAGATGGACGGATTTTTTAACGTCTGATGGTGAAAAAACAGATCGTAATCGAGATGGTGAATTTGAAGGATGCTATCATTCAAAAGAAGAAACCCTTATAGCTTGGCAAGAAGGATGGAAATATGTTTTTAATACGATGAATACTTTAACGCCGCAACACTTATTGAAGACGGTATACATTCGCGGTGAAGCACATACTGTCATGCAAGCAATTGAAAGGCAAATTTCTCATTATGCATTGCATATTGGTCAGATTATTTACATTGGGAAGATGTTAAAAGAAAATGAGTGGGAATGTTTAAGTATTCCGAGAGGTCAGTCTGCGCGTTATGTAGAGAAAAAACGTTCAACATAATAATAAGAAAGAAACCGATAAAAAATAGGAAAAAAGAAAGTCAGCGAAATAATAGATGGTTCTGTAATCATAAGAATACTGCCAAAAATAAGTCCATATATAATAAGAAAGAAATTGAAAAGTGTATTTACAGGGAGAAATCGTGAGATAAACACTTGCTGTCGTTTAAAACAATCACTGTGAAATAAATAAAAGCGGAAGTACCATGTGGCTGTAATAAGGTCTTTCTTTCTCACAATTCTTTTTTTGCATGTATGACAGATAAATGGTGGTTGCATTTCATTACGCTCCATTTTTTATTTTCATAATAATGTGAAACAAAAGTAGGTACAAAGTGTATGTTCCTATATACGCTCCTGCAATAAGGAAAAATGGATTCAGTAAAATTCCATGAATGCTCGTCATGAAAACTAAATCTTGTATTAAAACATCGTATATATTAATGGAAATAATTGTACCAAGTACATATAGTGCCAAGTACGCAGAAATATGTAGCACAATAGAGATTTTTGGTTGCTTAGCGGACAAATAAAAAATGAATGATAGAGCGATTGGTAATATTCCTATTAATAGCTTCAATTCATTTCACCTCATTAACAATATAGCCGAAATTTTAACGGTCTATTCTCTAGGGCTTGTACATAACTTGAAATAGAGAGGTGATAGTATGAATCGGGGCTTTTTTTTTATGAAGTTTACAAATATGCGTAAGTTAGTTTTATTTGTTATTACTACAGTGCTAGCGACTTTTTTTCTTATTAGTCTGATGGTAACCTCTATGAAAGAGACAAAGTCAACGTATTTATATAATTGGTTAAATGAGTTATCGATGAATGGTTACATGTATGTACTTGGAAAAGAGAATCATTATTTTACACAGGAGTATCGAAATTTGAATCAAGATTTTTCAATTTCTTCTTTTCTCTTTTCTATGGCTACAAATATTCGCTTTAATGATGTACGCAGTTTTGTCGGGAAAGAGCTCCCGGGATTTGGTAAGTACGATACAGAAATTGTTATTGCGGGTGAGGGTACAAATTATTCTAACTTACCGATAGAGTCGAGTGTTCCTCTTGAAGAAGTAGTGAAGGAACGGACTAGTGGAACTGGACAAGCACCTAAACAAGATACGAATAAAGAGAAAAAACAGCCGTCCCAAACGACTGGGAAGAGACAAGTTGCGTTTATTTATCATACACATAGCTGGGAATCTTATTTACCTTTACTTAACTTAACGAATGACCCGAATCCGAATAAAGCAACGAGTTCTGTGTCGAATATTTCTATATTAGGAGATCGTTTCCGTGAACAACTAGAAGGTGAAGGGATTGGGGCTACTAACGATAAGAGTGATGTTGGTCAAAAGTTAATAAGTAAAGGTTTAAACAGTAATAGTTCGTATAAAATGTCACGAGAAATTGTGCAGCAAGCTATGGCTGGAAATAAAGATCTTCAATACTTTTTTGATTTGCATCGTGATAGTGCCCGAAAGAATGTAACGACAAAAACAATTGGAGATAAATCATATGCAAAGCTTGCATTTGTAGTAGGGAAAGGAAATAAAAACTATGAAAAAAACTTACAATTAGCGACAGCTTTACATGAGGCGATTAATAAGAAATATCCAGGAGTGAGCCGTGGGGTCATTCAAAAAGGGTTCCAGACAGGAAATGGAATCTATAATCAAGACCTATCAGGACAAGCGATATTAATAGAAGTTGGTGGTGTAGATAATACAGAGGAAGAATTGAATCGATCAATTGATGCACTTGCTAAAGCATTTGGTGAATATTTTTGGCAGGCAGAAAAAGTGAATGGATAAAGTGAAACGTGAATTAGCCAGGACATCTATCGATAATTATTAGCTCACTTCAATCTTGGAAAAACGTAAGTGTAATGCTTGCGTTTTTTCTTTGTAATGGTGAGATGTCACAGAATAGACATAATTTGTCGTTGTTATAGTAATATCGAAATTTGTCAATTTATAGTAGGAGATTTACAAAGGGATTTTCGAGAAAGTAGAGAAAATCTTTTTATAAGGAAAACTTTTTATTATGAAACTGGTAGGGTGATTGAAGTGATTAGAGAGATCGAAATAGAAGATGCAGCATCATTTTTACAATTAAGTAAGCAATTAGATGAAGAAACGAAGTTTATGTTATATGAACCAGGAGAAAGAAAAACTACAGCTGAGCAACAAGAAAAAATAATCGATCGATTTATAGAAAATGAATATGCAACAATATTTGTAGCAGTTGAAGATGAGAGGATAGTAGGTTTTATATTAGTGAATGGAAATAACATTCAAAGAAAGAGACATGTGGCAACCATTGTAATTGGTATTTTGCAAGAGTATAACGGGCGAGGTATTGGGACGAGATTGTTTAAAGAGGTTGAGAAGTGGGCAAAATTACATGATGTATGGCGTTTAGAATTAACAGTAATGGCCCACAATACAAGAGCTCAGACACTATATAAAAAAGCTGGATTTGAGAAAGAAGGTGTCAAAAAAGCTGCTCTTATTATCGATGGAAAGTGCATCGATGAGTATGAAATGGCCAAATTATTAAAATAAGAGGTCGTTATATGAAAAAAAGATGGGCACTACTTGGTATTGTAGCTGCAATAATTATTGTTGGAGTAGCAGGAATCAATTATAAAATGTATAAGGATAAGCAGGCGCGGGAAGTAAGTGTAAATAGCATATTTCCGAAAGCGAAAGAAACGATTGCTAATATGGATGGGGATATTGCGGTAATTAATAATCCGAATTCAATGCTTGTACTTGTAAATAAAAGTAGGCGTTTACCAGATGGGTATAGACCGCCAGATTTAGTTATTCCGAAAGTGCGCTACTCTAGTGAAGGTGATCAAGAAAAGAAAAAGATGAGAAAAGAGGCAGCGAGGGCGCTTGAGGATATGTTTCAGCAGGCTGACAACGAGCGTATTTTTCTTTTTGCAGTTTCTGGATTTAGATCTTTTGATCGACAAAAAGCATTAAATACGATGTATAAAAAACAAGACGGGGAAGCAAAAACAGCAATGTCTAGCGCGGTTCCTGGCACAAGTGAGCATCAAACTGGACTAGCTATGGATATTACGTCTCAATCTGCTAAATTTCAGTTAGAGACAGTTTTTGGGGAAACGAAAGAAGGTCAGTGGCTTTCTGAAAATGCCCATAAATTTGGTTTTGTGGTTCGATACACAAAAGCGAAAGAAACGATTACGGGCTATCGGTATGAACCATGGCACGTAAGGTATGTGGGAAATCCACAAGCTACATATTTGTATGATAATCAACTGACACTTGAAGAAGTAACAGAGTGAACAATTGAGGGGAGAGACGTACAATGACGATGTTATATAAGAAAAAAGTACATGCATATATTACAAGAGAAAAAGAGGGGGTTATGCAATTACTTGTTTTTAAACATCGTGATATACATGAAGCTGGTATTCAAGTGCCAGGGGGAACGGTTGATGAAGGTGAAACGTTAGAAGCTGCTATATTGCGTGAAGTACAGGAAGAATCCGGATTGCGTCATTTATGCATAGAGCGGTTTTTAGCAGATTACATTATACATATGAAAGAAAAACAGGAGTATGAAAAACGCCACTTTTTCCATGTAACTTTACTAACAGATGTAAAGGATACTTGGGAACATATTGTAAGTGCTGGTGAGGAAGATAAAGGATTAGTATTTTGCTATGAATGGGTTGATATTGCAAAATGCCCTGAATTAGCTGGGAAACAAGGTGAGTTTTTACATTTATTAGATGAAGTATACGCACAGTAATGTAAGAGTCTGAAGCGAAGGTTAATCCGTTTCAGACTTTTTTTATTTTTCGGGAAATTAAAGGTGTTTAAATAAGAGTATTGAATTTCTTTAAAGGGATATTAATTTAGGATGTGTTGAGATGAAAAATTGAAAAAGTAAGGGGTATATGTTAAA
Source organism: Bacillus sp. BF2-3 (assembly GCF_008368795.1). Classification (NCBI taxonomy): domain Bacteria; kingdom Bacillati; phylum Bacillota; class Bacilli; order Caryophanales; family Bacillaceae; genus Bacillus; species Bacillus sp. BF2-3. The sequence continues at coordinate 23,146 of NZ_QOSA01000038.1, read as the reverse complement.
AAAGTTCATATAAGGGAGAATATAAATGGAAATTCAGTTTAATTCAATCTTAAAAAAGGAATTAACAATTCAAGATATTCAAAATGAAATGGAATCTGGAAAGCTAACTTCAAAAGAGCTAGTGATGTATTATCTCTATAGAATTGCAAAGTATGATCAAGACGGGCCGAAAATCAATTCAATTTTAGAAATCAATCCAGATGCTATTTTTATTGCAGAAGCGTTAGATTATGAAAGAAAGACAAACGGCGTAAGGGGACCATTGCATGGAATACCTGTTTTGCTTAAGGATAATATTGAAACGAATGACTTCATGCATACAAGTGCAGGTACAATAGCTCTAGAACAAAATATAAGCAGTGAAGATGCATTTCTCGTTACTAAACTGCGAGAAGCAGGGGCAGTGATAATAGGAAAAACGAATATGACAGAATTAGCAAATGCAATGTCTTTTGAAATGTGGGCTGGATATAGTGCAAGAGGTGGTCAAACAATCAATCCATATGGAACGGGCAAGGATCATATGTTTGTTGGCGGATCTAGTACAGGATCTGCAATAGCAGTTGCTGCTAACTTTACAGTAGTATCTGTTGGGACAGAAACCGATGCTTCTATTTTGAGCCCCGCTGTTCAAAATTCTGTAGTAGGTATTAAACCGACTGTCGGTTTAATTAGTCGTAGAGGAATTATTCCATTTACTTATTCGCAAGATACAGCTGGACCATTTGCTAGAACGGTAACCGATGCTACTATTTTGCTAGGGAGTTTAACTGGAGTGGATGAGAAAGATGTAGTTACTCACAAAAGTGACGGTAGGGCATATCGGGATTATACATCTTACCTTGATGCAAATGGTTTAAATGGAGCGAAGATTGGTGTGTTTAACGATGCACCAAAAGATTATTACGAAAATGGTGAGTATGATGAAATCTTGTTTAAGGAAACGATCCAAGTATTACGTAATGAAGGAGCGACAGTAGTAGAAAATATTGATATTCCTTCTTTTCATAGAGAATGGAGCTGGGGAGTTCCGCTTTATGAGCTGAAGCATAGTTTAGATAACTATCTTACTAAATTACCTTCTACTATCCCGGTACATTCTATTTCGGAGTTAATGGAGTTTAATAAAAACATAGCAGAAAGAGCTTTAAAATATGGACAAACTAAGTTAGAGGGAAGAAAAGATTTTCCTAATACGTTACGAAATCCAGAATATTTAAATGCGAGATTAGAAGATATATATTTTTCTCAAGAACAAGGCATTGATTTTGCATTGGAAAAATATAATCTTGATGCGATACTGTTTCCTTCCTATATAGGTTCTACTATATGTGCGAAAGCGGGTTATCCGTCTATAGCAATACCAGCAGGGTATATGGAAAGCGGGAGGCCTTTTGGAATTACCATTGCAAGCACTGCCTTTAGTGAAGGGATATTAATTAAATTAGCTTATGCTTTTGAACAAGCGACAAAGCATAGAAAAATCCCCAACTTATCATGAATAGAATAAACAAAGAGGACAGGAATCCCTATCCTCTTTGTTTTAGTGATTAAATTGAAATATCGTTCTGCTCTGTCTTATGATATTTTAATAAACTAAAAGATAAACAAGCGGAACATAAAATAAGAATAGAAGCGATGATATAAATTGTACGAACACCGAACATATCAGTAATAATGCCAATGCTAAGCATAGATAGTCCAGAGGCTGTTGAAAGAAGTGCGCCATGTGCTGTATACATTTTTGATAATAAAGAAGGGGCGACACTTGATTGTAAAACAGTCGTTTGGGAAATATCTCTAATTTGATAACATGGTCCCATTAGAACACATAGAAAAAGCGCAATAAATCCGCTGCTTGTCATACCATATAAAAATGTAAGAATGCTAAATATAAGAGAGCTAATCGACATAGATCGTATTAAATTGTTTTGAATATAGGAACTCATTTTCCATGCTAATAGACCACCGATTAACGTGCCAACATAATAACTTGTATTAATATATCCCCACCATTCTTCGCCCTTATGAAGGATAGTCGTAACGTATGCCATCGTAATAGCACCAATCCATATTGTCCCTGCGAAAGTTTCGATTAAGTCCATATATGTAACGGTACGGAGAGAAGGATTTTGAAATAGGAGTTTCCAACCTTCCAATAAAACAGTACTTTTGGAAGAGGGAGAATCTGCTATTCTTTCAGTATGTATGGAACGTAATGAAAAATGTAATGCAATGCATCCGAAAATCATTAAAATGTTATTAATCATGAGTGTAGAAGTAGCGCCAATGAGAAGAACGACAATACTCGTAAATGAATAAGCAACGGCTTGCACAATTTGTGTTGAAAAGGAAAAGATACTATTTACTTTTACTAATTTTTCTTTCGGTGTAAGGCGCGGAAGAATACCGTATAATAATGGAGCACTCCACCCGCTACATAATGAAATGACAAAAATAAAAGTTAATAGAGCTATAATGTTTGTGGATAAGACCGGTAACAAAATCATTAATAATAGTAAAAAGACTGTTTTCAACCATTGGAGCGTATATAACAGCGTATAAGATGGAAAACGATTTATCATAAGTGGTGCAGAGATGTTAGCAATTAGATTTGTGATAACTTGTAATAATGGAAAAAGAGCAGTAATAGTAGCTGATTTAGTTGCTATATAAATATGAGTTGTAATAATCATTACATATACGATGTCAGCGAGAGTAATGCATATTTTGGAACCTAAATAGTAGATTAGTGACAGGTTTCTCAATAAGAATATCACCTCTATAAAAAATAGTATTTAGTAATTGTAATTTAAAAATTAAAATTTTTAAAGAATTTAATTTTTTGTCACTTTTTGAAAGGGATTTTTATGTATAATGAAGAATATATTGATATAGTATTATATTAATGATCATTGTAACAGTGAATATGTACAATAGCTTGTAGCAAACGCCCAAGTGTAAGAAAGGGCGGATAAACCATTCTTTTCTTCATATACATATAGAAAATGAGAAAGAAAGTGAGGGTTGCATATGGCTGCTTGGGTAATTTGGTTTATAATAGCTGGTATTTTATTTATCGCGGAAATGTTGTCGATTACATTTTACATGCTTTGGCTTGGAATTGGAGCTGTTGTCGGAGGTCTTATTGCTTTGTTTGCTCCTGATGCACTACTGTTACAAGTTACTGTTGGTGCAATTGTAAGTTTAACTTTGACATTCTTTACGAAAAGAATTTCAAAAAACTTTCGAGAAGCAAAAGGTTTTACTGATACAGTAGATATGCTTGTTGGTAAAAGAGGGATTGTTATGCAAGCGATTACAAATGAAGCGAATGGTATTGTGAAGGTGGATGGAGATACTTGGACAGCTATTGCAGATTCTTCAATTGATGCTGGAGAAAAAGTCGTTGTTATAAAGAGGCATAGTACTATATTACAAGTGAAAAAGGAGAGTGAATAAATATGGTAGCATTAACGTTAACGATTATATTCGCACTAATTGTAGTTACATTTATCGCATTAACAATTAAAATTATTCCTCAGCAAAAAGTTGGGGTTGTTGAAAGATTTGGTAAGTTTCAACGTATAATGCACCCAGGGTTAAATATTTTAATACCAATTGTAGATCGTGTTCGTGTATATCATGACTTACGCATTCAACAAACGAATGTACCACCGCAAAAGGTAATTACGAAAGATAATGTTCAAGTAGAAATTGATACAATTATTTTCTATCAAATTGTTGAACCAGAACTTGCGACATATGGTATTTCAAACTATGAATATGGTGTTCGTAATATTACTTCAGCAACGATGCGTCAAATCATCGGTAAAATGGAACTGGATGAAACGTTATCTGGTCGTGAAAAAATTTCAACAGAAATCCGCTTAGCGCTTGATGAAGCAACAGAAAAATGGGGCGTACGTATTGAACGTGTCGAAGTTGTTGATATTAACCCGCCAAAAGATGTGCAAGCATCAATGGAAAAACAAATGAAGGCTGAGCGTAATAAACGTGCGATTATTTTAGAAGCTGAAGCAGCAAAACAAGATAAAGTCCTTCGCGCTGAAGGAGAAAAGCAAAGTAAAATCTTGATGGCTGAAGGGGATAAAGAAGCACGTATTCGCGAAGCTGAAGGTATAAAAGAAGCAAAAGAATTAGAAGCACAAGGGGAAGCACGAGCAATTGAAGAAATTGCAAAAGCAGAACAAAATCGTATTGAATTGCTTCGTGAAGCGAATTTGGATGAGCGTATACTTGCTTACAAATCATTTGAGTCATTAGCTGAAGTTGCAAAAGGACCAGCAAATAAAATCTTTATTCCGTCTAATGCAATTGAAACACTTGGTACTCTTGGGGCAATTGGAGAAATATTTAAAGAAAAACAAGCGAAGAAACTACTTTCAAATGATACAGGAAAAGAACAATAAAAGTGAGGAAGAGAAATGGTATACCATTTCTCTTTTTTTGTGCGTATATTCTGAAAAGCTTGTACATATCCATGTATAAAGAAGGTGATGCAGTGAAAAAGTATGCAACTCGAATACATGGGAAGAAGCTGATTTCGTTACTCCTTTTATATGCGCTAATAGTAATTATGATAGCGTCGATTTTGACGTCATTTTTACATACAATGAAATCGAATTATGCAAATCAATGGTTTGGAAAAGTATCGATGCAAGGTTTTGTTCAAATGATAGAAAGTGAGAATCGCTATTACGGATTTGATTATTTTAAGAAGAATAAAAGAGAGTCAGTTGGGAATTTAATGTTCTCTATCGCGACAGATTTGAAAATTAAAGATTTAAGAACATTCGTCGGTAAAGAAGTACCTGGTATGTCAAAGTATTATTCTAATATTATCGTAGCTGGGGAAGGGACAAACTTGACAAATATCCCAAATGAATCTAGTGTACCGATTGAAGAAGTAACGAAAGAACGGGAAATAGCAAAAGATAAAGTTACAGAAGCGGAAAAGAATAATCCGGTTCAGAAAAAGAACGGAGCGAAAAAAGGTGAAAGTGCAGTATATATTTATCATACACATAGCTGGGAATCCTTCTTTCCATTATTACCAGGGGCAACTGATCCATCTAGCCCAGATGTAAATGTGTCTTTACTAGGAAAACGTATGAAAGAGCAACTTGAAGGACAAGGAATTCCGGTAGTTCATGATAAAACGAATATGGGTGATTTATTAGCGAGTAAAAAGTGGGTATGGTATCAGTCATATAAAGCGTCTCATGAATATGTAAAAGAAGCATTAGCACAAAATAATAAAATTGCGTTTCCGATTGATATACACCGTGACGATCAGCGTAAGAAAGTAACAACAAAAGTAATTAACGGAAAATCGTATGCAAGATTATATTTTATAATTGGGATGGAAAATGAAGGCCGTGCTGAAAATGAAAAAATTGCAAGAGCGATCAATAGTTATTTAGATGAAAACTATTACGGATTAAGTAGAGGGATTTTTCCAAAGTATAAAAAAGATGGAAATGGCGTTTATAACCAAGATTTATCGAAAAATGCGATGTTAATTGAAGTTGGTGGTGTTGATAATACGTTAGATGAATTATATAACACAATTGATGTGTTAACAGAAGCGTTTAGTAAATATTATTGGAATGATGCGGAAAAAGTGAATGGATGAGGGACGGGAGACCGTTCCTTTTTTATTTTGGAATCTTAAAATGTGATATAATGGAATTTTATGAATGTTAAATAAAGGGAGAGAGAAACATGCAAATACTACTAATACGCCACGGAGAATCAGAAGCTGATATTTTACATGTGCATGAAGGTCGAGCTGATTTTGAGTTAACTGACAAAGGGAGACAACAAGTACAAAGACTTGTACAGAAAGTGAAAAAAGATTTTGCACCAGATTTCATTTGGGCAAGCACATTAAAACGCGCTCGTGAAACGGGTGAAACATTAGCAGAAGCAATTGGTTGTCCAATTCAATTAGAAGAGGAATTAATGGAGTTTAATAATGGAGTGCAAGCAGGCTTATCATTTGAAGAAGCAAAGAAATATCCAGAGCCAAAGTTTCTTCATGATCGTTTTGAAAACGGGGAATCGTTTATTGAGTTTCGAATGAGAATAGAAGGAATCTTTTCTAAAATCTTGACAGAGAATACATATGACCGAATTGCAATTGTTGCCCATGGGGGCGTAATTAATAGTCTATTACGTGCATTTTTCAAAATGCCAATTTCAATGGACTACTATTTCAAAATGGGAGATACGGGAATAAGTTTAATTGAAATTGAGGGTGAACAAAAAACGGTGCATTTCATTAATGATACGAATCATTTGGACGGGATGTAAAGACTTATGTACAAAGTTGTATTTTTCGATGTTGACGGTACGTTATTAAGTGAGATTGATAGAAGCATGCACGAAAGTACAAAAGAAGCGGTACAAAGATTAATAGATAAAGGAATTCACGTAGTTGTTACAACTGGAAGACCATATAGTTTATGCTCACAATTTAAGGAACTAGGTATAAATACGTTTATTTCAGCAAATGGTGCACATATAAAATGTGGGAAAGAAGTTATACATAAATCAGTACTTTCAAGCGAAATCGTTCATGATATTTCAAATTTTGCTGAATTACATGGTCACAGTGTTTCTTACTTTACAGAAGAATTTGCAATGAATAATATTGCTTCCAAAGATGAACGTGTCATGCGAGCGTTAAATGAAACCTTAAATTTAGAGCAGTATCCTGACAAAGTTAGAAACTTATCAGATGAGATGTATTGCATATGTCTGTATGCTGATGATACAGAAGCTCAAAAATTCATTGAAAGATATCCAGCACTTACGTTTGAGCGTTTTCATGGTTACGTTATAAATGTATTGGAAGATAGTAAAGTATCGAAGCTAACTGCAATTCAAAAAGTATTGGAACATTTAAACATTAGTAAATTAGAAGCCATTGCTTTTGGCGATGGTGGAAATGATATTGAGATGTTGCAGTATGTAGGATTAGGAGTTGCGATGGGAAATGGTGGAGAGGAGTTGAAGAGAAGGGCTGATTTCGTTACAACGAAGGCGAGTGAAGGCGGAATTTCTTATGCCTTAAAGAAGTTGCGCATTATTTAAAACTAATAGTTAGTCAGTGTGAAAAATCCTGTTTTATTAATGGCTTTTGTTAATATGTATACTGTTTTAGGGAATTATTTGAGCTCTCCTACTTACAATTTAACTGCAGAACAAATCCTTTATTTTCGCTTAGCAGGGCTGTTTGGTATGTTGCTCTCACCACTTGCAGGTCGTTTAACAAAGAGGTTTGAAGTAAGGAAAGTTCTTCAAGGAGGATTGTTGATTGCTATTTTTAGTCTAAGTTCAATAGGCTTTGTTTCGTATCTATCTCTACTTGTAATGATGAGTGTCTGTTTTGTAATAGGTATTGCTATATCCGTTCCGTCTTTAGTTTCTCTTGTAGGTCAATTAGGAGGGGAAATTAGGAATGATACTTTTTATTGGTTTTGTAGCTTCTCTATTTATAATTAATGAATGAGTGGAAAATCACTCAAATAAAGGAATGCGAGGATCGTTCATATGCTCGCATAATAAAATATGAATTTGTCCACGATGATGATAAAAGTGTGCAACGATTTCAAGTAACCATTCAAAGCGCGAATAAGAAATACCCCAATAGGCAGTCATAACTTCTGCTAATTCTATTTGGGAGTAGGAAAGAAATGTTTTAGAGAGAAGGTTGTAACCTTCAATCATCGTTTGTTGCATGTGAGCAACTGTTACGGGGGTACGTTCTATATAAAAGGTATGTAATTCTTTTTCTGGAATACCATTTAAAATGAGTAAATCAGCATGACAAATAAGAGAAAGATGTGCACACATTTCAAATAATGATCGTTTTGAGTGAATCGGTTGTATTTTTAAATCGTTTTCACTATATTGGTTAAGCATATCAATAGAAGTATCAATAGCAACTTTTAGTTGATGCAATGCAGATTGAACAAACATTGTAATTCTCCTCGTCTCCGTATATAATAGTTTCTTGAGGATATTATATCATACTCAAAATTCCGAAAATTCTAGTAGTTTGACTAGCATAATGAAAAGTATTATATTGTAAAAGGTCATATGAAACGTGAAATAGAATGGAATGCAATTATTGAGTTAGGAGTTAGACCAATGAGTTTGAAATATGGAAGAGATACAATTGTAGAAATTGACTTAAATGCTGTAAAACATAATGTAAAAGAATTTAAAAAACATGTAAATGATGAAGAAATTAAGATGATGGCTGCTGTAAAAGCGAATGGGTATGGCCATGGGGCAGTTGAAGTTGCCAAAGCTGCAATTGAAGCAGGAATACATCAACTTGCAGTTGCATTTGTAGATGAAGCAATAGAATTAAGAGAAGCAGGAATTACTGTGCCGATTTTAATTTTAGGATACACACCAGTAGCGGCTGTAGAAGATGTAATTCAATATGACGTTATGATGACTGTTTATAGAGTAGAAGATTTACATGGTATAAATGAAATTGCAAACCGTCTTCAAAAGAAAGTACAAATTCAAGTAAAAATTGATACAGGAATGAGTCGTATCGGTTTACAAGAAGAAGAAGTTAAACCATTTTTAGAAGAATTAAACCGTATGGAGTATGTAGAGGTAGTAGGGATATTTACGCATTACTCTACGGCAGATGAAATCGATAAATCATATACGAATATGCAAACAAGTTTATTTGAAAAAGCTGTTAATACAGCGAAAGAATTAGGAATTCAAATACCATATATTCATAGTTCAAATAGTGCGGGATCAATGGAATTAAGTAACACATTTCAAAATATGGTACGCGTTGGAATAGGAGTGTACGGTATGTATCCGTCAAAAGAAGTGGATCATTCAGTCGTTTCTTTACAGCCTGCGTTGTCGTTAAAATCAAAAGTAGCTCATATTAAACAAGCGAAGAAGAATCGTGGTGTAAGTTATGGGAATACGTATGTAACAACTGGTGAAGAATGGATTGCGACTGTACCAATTGGTTATGCTGATGGTTATAATCGTCAATTATCTAATAAAGGCTATGCGTTAATTAACGGGGTTCGAGTACCTGTTATTGGCCGTGTTTGTATGGACCAGTTAATGTTGGATGTTTCAAAAGCGATGCCAGTACAAGTAGGAGACGAAGTAGTATTCTACGGTAAACAAGGTGAAGAAAATATCGCAGTAGAAGAAATAGCGGATATGTTAGGTACAATAAACTATGAAGTTACATGTATGCTAGATAGAAGAATTCCGCGTGTCTATAAAGAAAATGACGAAACAACTGCAGTTGTAAATATATTAAGAAAAAACTGAATCATTTCGATTCAGTTTTTTTATTCATATCAAATGCGAATATACCCTCGTTATGTAATACGGAGTAAACTTTGTGAAACACACTTTTTAGTTCATCTAAATTAAACTATCACCGGCAGAGATGACCAGTCCCGCAACAAAGATCTAATATACGAGAGTAGGGAAGAGCATCTTGTAAAACGAGGCTGGGTAGGAGTATTAAACAAAATGTCTCCAATGTTTATTATAGATGTTTGCTAAAATATCATAATTAGAATAAATTGTTTTTTTAATATATATATTCACCTAAATATTCATTAAATTATAATAGTCATGCCTCGTTTTAATTTCAAAACCACATTGTGTATATAGTTTTAAAGCGTGGATATTTTTCGTTTCGACGTCTAATTCAATTGTTGAAACTCCTTCTGTAATAAGGGTATGTACTATATTACAAAGAATATCTTTTCCGTATCCTTTACCTTGATAAGAAGGATGAACGGCGAATCCTGATAGTGTAGTAGATTGCTCTTGTTTAGAAACTGTAATTGTTCCTATCACTTTTTCAGCAATAAGGGCACTGTAAACTTGATGGGAAGATGAATTCATCATTTTTTGTAACCATGCAGTCGTATTTTCTACTGAATCACCAAAGGCTTTACTAGAAATTTTAATAAGATCAAGAAGTGATTCTGAAGTTGCAAGAGTAAGCTGTATATTATTATCTGTTGTTTTTTGAATTTCGTTTGTTTTGCACTCCATACTATATTCACTATATAAATATGGTAACTTCATATGTTTTACAAATTCATTCCCAGAAATAGAATCCCCATTAATAATAAGAAGAGCTTCATCTGTCTCTCTATTTTGTATTTCTTTCATTGCAGTTTGTAAAAGGATAGTTCCGAAACGTTGTTTTCTAAAATGAGGATGTACAAAGCCTATTAGTTCAAGTTTTGTTGGTCTTTCGAAATCATACATATTTAAAGCGCCAATTAATTGAGTACCGTTATAAAGAAGAAAATCGTTTATATAATCTTCATTTCGATTTTTTAAAAAGTTGATATGTAAATCTGAAGAGTAATCAAGATTGTCTTGTTGCCCACAAATATAAGCCAAATCCTTCATTTGCTGTATTTCACTTTCTGTTACAGAACGCTTTTTCTGAATATCCATTGTATACTCCCTCTCATTCGTATTTAAAAATAGGATGGGTGACTTAACCATTTTTTTAATTCCACATTACCTTGCACAGATAACAGTCGGTATAAATAACGATAAGGCTGTCTATATTCTTCTAAGTGAGGAATAGACATAATTGTTTCGTAACCACTTTTAAAGGCATGTGCTTCTTTTTCGGTAAGTACATATTCTAGTCCGATAAAATCAAGTTCTCGCGGAGCAACAGCGTAAGCTTCACTATCTACTAAACCCGTAATAGTTGTACCGTCAGATAAAAATTGAGTAGGATCCATATCAATTAAGACGAGTGTAGATTCCTTTGGTACGGACAGGGAAGAAAGTTGTGATTCAAAGGTAGGGAATGCATTTTTTATGCTTTCATCATCGGAATAAAACATATTCACAAGCTCTTTACTCACGTTTAAAATATGTGATTGGAATTCATCTAGTGGAACTTGGAACGTGCCTGACGGATTTCCTATGAAATCGGCTTTAAATTTATGTATTTCTGCAAGTCCTTTTCCTAGGCTGAATAAAATAGAATCTGGTTGCTCGATAAAAGATTGAACTGTGTTACCTACTAACTTTTCGACCACCACAAATTCACGGCTATTTAAAACATGTTTTTCTAATATTGTTGGGATAGGAAGATTCGTATGTTCTTGCAGCAATGTATGTACAGTTTCTAAATGATGGACGTTCCTTGGATCAATTCCAAATAGATTTTTACATCCCCACCAAAAATCATTATTTGGTTCTTCATTCATTTTAGAAGCACGAACGATAACTTCTGTATCTTCTGTTTGAACGAGAAAAACATCACTTGCATGATCTTCATAACCTGGGTGCAAGGCTTGAACGGATAGAATAGGTGAATTGAATAGTTGTTGTAACATGAAAAGACTCCTTTTTCTGTAAATTCCATAAATTCATTATATAACAGATGATGTGTTATGAGGATAAAGATAAAAAGATAGACAGCATACTTACATTTATAGTGAAAACTCATTAAAAATATTATATTTCTCTATTTTTGTATGAATTGTCTAAAAATAATGGTGGTAATACTTGAATGTAAGACTCGTATCTTTAAATCTATGAAGAGTAAAAGTAAAATTAAGCATTCATTTATAAGATTGTGAATCACAATAATGTAGACTATAGAAAATATTTCTCAATAATAAAATGAAGAGAAAAGCATGAAGAAGTAGAATGCATTCATTTATAATAGACTTAAATTAATTAATATAATTAATTGTTAATTTTATTATATTAATTGGATAGGAGAGAATGTTATGGCAAATGTACTCGTAATAAATTTTCCTGGGGAAGGTCATATTAATCCGACTTTAGCTATTGTAAGTGAGTTAATTCAGCGAGGGGAAACAGTTGTTTCTTATTGTATTGAAGATTATAGAAAGAAGGTTGAAGCAACAGGTGCGGAATTCCGAGTGTTTGAGAATTTTCTCTCTCAAATTAATATTATGGAACGAGTAAATGAAGGTGGGAGTCCTTTGACGATGCTATCTCATATGATTGAAGCATCAGAGCGTATTGTTACTCAAATTGTAGAAGAAACAAAAGAGGAAAAATATGATTATTTAATATATGATAATCATTTTCCAGTAGGACGTATTATAGCGAATATTTTACAATTACCAAGCGTTTCATCCTGTACAACGTTTGCTGTTAATCAGTACATTAATTTTCATGATGAGCAAGAATCGAGACAAGTAGATGAAATGGATCCATTATATCAATCTTGTTTAGCGGGAATGGAAAGATGGAATAAGCAGTATGGAATGAAATGTAATAGTATGTATGATATTATGAACCATCCTGGTGATATTACGATTGTATATACTTCAAAAGAATATCAGCCGCGTTCAGAGGTATTTGATGAATCGTATAAATTTGTAGGTCCATCAATTGCTACTCGAAAAGAAGTGGGGAGTTTTCCTACCAAAGATTTAAAAAATGAAAAAGTGATTTTCATTTCTATGGGAACAGTTTTTAATGAACAACCTGCTTTGTATGAAAAATGTTTTGAAGCGTTTAAAGATGTTGATGCGACAGTCGTATTAGTCGTTGGTAAGAAGATAAATATAAATCAATTTGAAAATATCCCGAAAAACTTTAAGTTGTATAATTATGTCCCGCAATTAGAAGTTTTACAGCATGCTGATGTATTCGTGACACATGGTGGTATGAATAGTTCGAGTGAAGCGTTATATTACGGTGTTCCATTAGTTGTAATTCCGGTAACAGGAGATCAGCCATTCGTTGCAAAACGATTGACTGAAGTAGGGGCAGGAATAAGACTTAATCGCAACGAGTTAACTTCTGAATTGTTACGTGAGACTGTAAAGAAAGTAATGGATGATGTGACGTTTAAGGAGAATAGTCGTAAAGTGGGAGAGTCGCTTAGAAATGCCGGTGGATATCAAAGGGCAGTTGAGGAAATATTCAAATTAAAAATGAAGCCGTACGTAAAGATTAAATAGATGTTAAAAACACACTTACTTTTAATTTGTAAGTGTGTTTTTAGTATTACGCGTTACATGTGCTACATAAAAATAGCGATAAAGGAGAAACTTTTGTGTATATAAATCGATACCTTTGAATTAGTAGTAAAATTACGTTAAAATAATACTAAGAAAATATATAAGTTTTGGGGGTAATGAATGAAGAAAGTATTTGAATACGTATTATTAACAATTGGCTCAATTATAGTAGCAGGTTCATTAGAGCTTATTTTAGCACCTAATGGATTAGTAGATGGCGGGGTAACGGCTATTGCTATTATGGCAAATAAAGTTGCAGGATTGCCGCTTTATGGTGTGTTCTTAGGAATTAATATCCCAATTTTATTATTTACTGCAAAAGTAATGGGAAAGAAATTTTTTATCCGTACATCTTATGCGAATGTAGTTACAACACTCGGATTAATTTATTTAAAACCATTTCCAGCAATTACGACTTCTGAGTTATTAATTGTACTTTATGGTGGAGTGCTGTTCGGAATTGGTGTTGGGATTGTTGTTAAAATGGGTGGAGCAATTGACGGTTCAGAAATGTTAGCAGTTTGGATGAATAAACACTTTAATGTACCGATTAGTACATTTTTACTTGCAGTAAATGCAGTTATTTTCATCTTTGTTGCCATTTTATTTTCAATCGAACAAGCGATGTTCTCGTTAGCAATTTTCTATATTGTTACGAAGATGATTGATTTTATACTAGATGGTATTAATCAAGGTAAGAGCGTTATGATTATTTCTGGTAAGAATAAAGAAATAGGCGATTTACTTATGAAAGAATTGCAACTATCTGTTACGTATCTACATGGAGAAGGTGGTTTTTTAGGGGAGCATAAGAGAATCATTTATTGCATTACAAACCGATTCATTTATCCGAAAATGAAAGATCTCGTTCTCTCTGTAGATCCAACCGCTATAATTGAAGCTTCCTATTCAACAGAAACGACTGGTGTGAAACGTCCGGGAAGGAAAGTTAGGTCAGGTGAATAACTAGAAGAAGGCTGTCCAAAAAGTTATTTTGGAACAGCCTTCTTTTTTATTTTGTTGAATTGTTAACATGTTACAAGTTAAACCCAATGTTAACAAGTTTCCTTGCAACTAGGAAACCAAGCGTCTTTCAATAATATAGCCAACGTTTCAATTTTATTTTCCGGAATACTACCAAAGCCGAGTAATACGTATGATTCCTTACGTAAATCATTCACGAAATCATATGGAGAAAGTGGGTATAATTTAACGCTTTGTTTTTTAGCGGATTCAATCAGTTCATTTTCATTCATACTGTTATTTACACATAAAACAATATGAAGTCCGGACTGTTCGCCAAGAATTTGAACATTAGCCCCCATTTCTTTCATAATGGATTTTACTAATGCATGATGTTTTCTTTTATAAAGTGTACGACTTCGATTAAGGTGACGTTCCCAATTCCCATTTTGTATAAAGTTAGCAAAAGCAAGTTGTTGTATTGTAGCGACTGTTTGTTTGAAAATTCCATGCAGTTCTTGATATGTTTTTAAAAGATGTGGTGGTAAAACAACATATCCCATTCGTAAAGAAGGTAAAAAAGATTTTGAGAAAGTCCCCATATAAATAACGCGTTCATTTGAGTCAAGACCTTGTAAAGAAGGAATTGGCTTACCTGCGTAGCGAAACTCTCCGTCATAGTCATCTTCAATAATGTATCCATTGCAATCATTAGCCCACTTTAACAATTCTAATCTTCTAGATAAAGGCATAATAATCCCGAGTGGAAATTGGTGTGATGGTGTAACGTAGGAGACATTGGAATTTGTATTGTATAAACTAGAAATATCAATCCCTTTTTCATCCAATGGTATGGGATGAATTTGTCTATCACAGCTTTTAATAATTGCGTGTATACGGTGAAATCCAGGGTTTTCAATGCCGTATTCTTTTGTAGGGCCAAGCAGTTGAAGTAGTAGCCAGAGAAGTGGCTGTGTTCCGGCGCCAATAACAATTTGATCAGGTGAAGAATGTACACCGCGAGAATGATATAAATATGTTGATATATGCTCTCGAAGAGCGAATTCACCTTGAGGGTCTTCTTTGGTAAATAGTGCATTTTCGTATGTAAGTATGGATTCTTGTAATGCTCGTTTCCAATTTGTAATCGGAAATGCATTTTGATCAATAAGCCCTTGGCTACAATCATATTCAAATTTTTCTTCTATCAAATTGTTCGTCTTCTTTGCTGCATTTCGTTTTTTATTTGGGATAACGTCAATATCGAAATTTGCTACAAAAATACCACGTTTCGGTTTACTTTCTGCATAACCTTCAGCTAATAACTGTTGATAAGCTGATTCAACAGTAATGCGGCTAATATTAAGTTGTGATGCTAAATTTCTGTGTGAGGGTAGACGTGTGCCAACAGAAATAGTCCCTTGTATAATTTCAGCTTTTATATATTCGTAAATTTGCAAGTAAATAGGTGTGTTACTTTGTAATTGCAATGGGATAGTAAAATCCATATAAAACTCTCCTTTAAAACTGGCCTTATAAAAAACACTTAAACTGCCACTTAAGTAAAGGGCAGTTACTTTCTATAATAATGATATAACATTTAGAAAATTATTTAAATAGTTAAGGGAGAGTTAAAAATGAATGTTAAAGAAGTAGTAACAGAAGAGCAATTATATGAAGTATTACCTGTTTTACAGCAATTAAGAACGAAACTTTCAAAAGAGGAAACAAGCTCTTTATTTCGAAATATGAAAGAAGAAAATTATAAACTATTTTCGCTGCGTAATGAGGATGATGAAGTTGTTAGCCTTGCAGGTGTAGCAATTTGTACGAACTTTTATAATAAGAAACACGTTTTCGTATATGACCTTGTAACAGCAGAAGCACATCGTTCAAAAAGACATGGGAAAGTATTACTTTCGTATATAGAGAACTGGGGAAAGGAAAACGAATGTGAGTCTATCGTCCTCACGTCAGCATTTTCAAGAATTGATGCTCATCGTTTTTATGAAAGAGAAGGGTATGATAAGGTGAGTTATTCTTTTCATAAAGAATTATAAAAAATAAGAAGAAGTTGTCCCGCAAAAATTGGGAACAGCTTCTTCTTATTTTTTAAGTTATTATTAAACCGTAAATAGGTTGTAAGTTATGGTATATGTATTTGAAAAGGTTATATAGTGTATTTTGTCGAATTGTTTTAATTTAATAAAGAGAATGATTGGAGCGCTTATACTTGAAAAAAATAAAGAAACTATCAATCCCTAATGATGCTAGAGTTATCGTCATATCTGATATTCATGGAGAATTAAATCTTTTAAAAGAAGCACTACATAAAGTTAACTTTAAAGATGAAGATTATTTAATTATTAATGGAGATCTTTGCGAGAAAGGACGAGATAGCGTAGGCGTAGTAAACTACGTTATGAATCTTGTAAAGAACAATTCAAAGGTTCACGTTGTTGAAGGGAATTGTGAAGTTTTAGTTGATGCTCTTCTAAATGAAAATCCTGATCTTATTAATTATTTATGTATGAGAAAGCACTCGATTTTTAATGAATGGCTAGAGCAATTAGGTTTTTCAGTTCATGAGGGCACTTCAATTCGTGAAGTGAAAGAAGCATTGTTAAGTGAATTTTCACAAGAACTATATTGGCTAACAGAGTTGCCAACAGCGATTGAAACAGAAGATTATATTTTTGTACATGCCGGTCTAGAAGATAGAGTAGATTGGAAAGAAACAGAGCGCAAAAATGCGATAGCAATGCCACAGTTTTTTAATAAATCACATAAAGCAAATAAGTATGTAATAGTTGGTCATTGGCCTGTCGTGAACTATTCTGAAGAAGCACCGTCTAACAATCCAGTTATTGATAAGGAGAAAAAAATTATTGCAATTGATGGAGGAAATGCAATTAAAGAAGCAGGGCAATTAAACGTATTTATTATTCAGAGGAAACAAACCGGCGATACGTTTTCTTATACATATGTAGACTATTTTCCAGAGTACGAAGTAATAGCGGATTTTAATGCGAATTCAGAAATGCAGGGCGGAGTGACATATCCGTATTATTACATAGAGCCTATCGAGAAGATGCAAGATTACACCGTATGTAAACAAAAGGAAACGAATAATTTACTCACTGTAAAAAATGAATATATGAAACAACTTGAGTCAGGTGAATATACAGTGAAAACCGATATTTCTTGTGCGCAAATAAGCGTTAGGAAGGGAGATATCGTTTCTCTCATTGATGATAGCTGTTCAGGATATGATTTAATTAAAAAAGATGGCGTAGAGGGTTGGATAGGGAAAGGGATTTTAGTTGAGATAGAAAAAGTGAAAAATAAAACATTAAGCTGAAATAGGAGGGGTATAACCTCCTATTTTTTTAAAGGAGTAGATTGCTTGCTGTCTTTAATAAGTAAATAAATCGTACTCGGCAGAATGATAAGCGTCATTCCTAAAAGAATTGCTAGTATAGCATAACCTCTATAGGGAGCAGGAACGATAAAAGGAAGTATCGCTAAAAAAATACCTGCTATCATCATTGAAATACTACTAATATTTGAAGCTCTTTTTTCAAGGTGCTTATCATTCCATTCTAATGAAACGGTTGATTTAGTCGTATCAATTTTGGAACTGAAATAACCTATTAATATAAATAAAAGCCCTAATGCTAAAAATATGAAATGATCAAGAGGAAGTGAAAAGCCAAGAGCAATGAGGGCGATGACAATATCGACAAAAAATAAGAATAGTAACATTGTGTTGCCGATCCAATGGAGAAATTTCTGGTTATTCGCTACTTTAGATAAAGCTAAAAATACAAAGAATAAGAAGGAACATATAATTATATTTACGATTACAAAAGTGCTTTTATCCATTGTTGATGTAGGCGTTCCATTGAAGTCCCATTTCGTAACAATATTTGATGGTAAGAAGAAATATAGAATAATATTTGTCGTAATAATAGTGAGAAATAAAGCAATACTAAATCGATTATTCACTAAATCACCAGCTTTCTAAATCAATAATTGGTATCTAATAACAAAATTATACAATATAATAAATGATATTAGTTTTGATTTTTCTGAAAAAATATTATAATTATATATGAAATAAAGAGGAATGCAGGAGGGAATTATGCAAAACGTTATATTAAAGGGGAAGAAAGTTACAATTCGTACAATAGAAGAATCAGATATAAAAACATTATGGAATATCGTATTTAAAGAAGAAAGCCCAGAATGGAAGAAATGGGATGCGCCATATTTCCCGTTCTCAATGCAAGAATACTCTTCCTATAAAGAGAAGGTGCAAACTCGTTTGCAAGAAGAACCACTGTCAAATTTAATTATAGAAAATAACGGTCAAATTATAGGGACGGTCGGATTTTATTGGGAGCATAAACCGACGCGTTGGCTGGAGATGGGAATTGTTATTTATAATCCAACTTACTGGAATGGTGGATACGGTACAGAAGCGTTAACGTTATATCGAGATTTATTATTTGAAAAGATGGAAATTGGTAGAGTAGGGCTCACGACTTGGTCTGGTAATGAACGAATGATGAAAGTAGCGGAGAAAATAGGAATGAGCTTAGAAGGTAGAATGCGAAAGTGTCGTTATTATAACGGAACATACTATGATTCTATTCGAATGGGCATGATTCGTGAAGAATGGGAAGCGCTATGTGTAACGAAGGGGTGAGAAAGATTGTACGCTATTATTGCTACATTTGATCGTGTGTTTACTCATAAAATTACAGAACTGCAAAATGAATTAACAAATGTAATTGGAACAAATCAATTAGCTGGAGTAGAACCTCATATAACGATTGCGGATTATAATGAGTTAGATGTTCATTTGTATACGGAGAAACTAGGGGAGTTTGTAGCTATTCAAGAAAATATAGACGCAGTAACTTTTCCTTCTGTTGGAATTTTTCCTACTAATGGAACGGTCTTTCTAGCGCCGACCGTTACCGATGAATTGTTAAAACTTCATTATTCTTATCATGATTATTTTAAAACTTTTCATGACAACCCAAATTCATATTACGTACCGGGAAAATGGGTTCCGCATTGTACAATTGCAAATAGATTACATACAAAGCAGTTTTTAAGTGTAATGGAATATATTTATGGAAAGTTTAATTTTGCAACAGCTTCAATTGAGAAATTAAAATTAATTAAGGTGAATTATGAAAATGGTTTTGCCGTTTCTTCTAGTATATTAGCAGAATATAATTTAAAGAGAATGGAGACATCGAGATGACATATATAATTAGAGAAATGAAGCAAGAAGACATTCACGCTGTACAATCAGTAGCAAAAATAGCTTGGCATGATACATATGAAGGCATTATTCCGAGAGAAATTCAAGATAGTTTTTTAGACGAGGCATATTCTGATGAAAAAATGAAATATCGTCTTAAAAATACGCATTTATTCGTTGCGGAAGAAGAGGGTGAAGTAATAGGGTTTGCGAACTTTTCACCTGTTAGACTACAAAACGAAGCGGAATTAGGTGCGATTTATTTGTTACCAGATCAGCAAGGAAAAGGGATCGGAAGTGCTTTATTACAAAAAGGAATTAAAGCATTAAATGGGATACGGAAATTGTACATACATGTAGAAGCAGCAAATGAAAAAGGAAAACGCTTTTATGAAGCGAAAGGTTTTGCTGAATTAGAGCAATTTGAAGAAGACTTTGAAGGACATATGATGCAGACAGTAAGGATGGTTTTATACGTATAAGGAGAACTAGTAATGAAAATTTTTGATTTTAGTGAAAAAGTAGGAAAGCACCTATCAGTATTTCAATCTAATTTCATCATGTCGAAAATATTAAACCATCGAGGAAATATACATATCGGTGCTATGCATTTACACGAGAATGGAATCATCGGTAATCATGAAGCAGTTGTATCTCAACTGCTTCTTATTGTGGACGGGACAGGATATGTATGTGGAGTAAATAAAGAAAAGATAAAGATAGAGGCGGGACAAGCTGTGTTTGGGAAAAGGGAGAGCTCCATGAAACAAGTACAGAACACGGATTAACGGCAATTGTTATGGAAGCGGAGAATCTTGAACAAGCGATAGTAATGCCTATTATTCAAGGGGAGTTGTGAAAAATGATAATTAAGGCGAATCAAGAAGAGACCAATGAAATATTAAAATATGCGGCTCAATCGCTTTTTGAAGGGACGAGAGGGAATTGTCAATTAAGTACCGAGAAAGCAATTGAGATTACAAAGCCGATTGTAGAAAAAGGAGCATACTATTTAATTATTAAAGAAGAAAATAAAGTAATGGGATGGATATTAATAGGGGAAAATACAGACTATTTTTCTCGTGAAAAACTTGGATTTATATATGAATTGTACGTTTTCCCAGAATATCGCGGGAGAGGATTATCGCGAGAACTGATGGAAGCTGGTATTAAGGAATTAAAGGAGAAGTATTCAGAAATTCGGTTGAATGTATTTGCTGGGAATTTTGCAAAAGAGATGTACGAAGAGTTTGGGTTTGTTGAAAGGCAGGTAATTATGACTTTGAAGTGAGTATTATAGTCTCAATGGGAGAAAATAATGATTTAGTAGCTACTTTATCGCTGGGATTTAAAATGAATAAGTCCTTATAAATATATAAAATAGATGGTTTGCCTTTATTTTTTAGTAGATTTATAGAGTATGCTTAAAAACAAATAAATTAGTATTATACAATATATCGTTATTATAGTAAAAGAGAAATTTTGGAAAAATATCATTTTTTTGTTTAGAAATCTTTAAATTATTGATATAATCAATTTGTAGAATTGATTATTGGTTAATTTTACTATTTTTAAATTTTAAGGGGGATTTAATAATGGCAGGACAAATTCGTATGTCACCAGAGGAGCTTAAATCGAAAGCGACTCGATATGGACAAGGTGCAAATCAAATTGAGGACATTTTACGTCAACTACAAAACTTACAAAATGAATTAAGAGGAGAATGGGAAGGTCGTGCTTTCGAAGGTTTTGACCAACAGTTCAATCAATTAAAGCCAAAAGTACAAAACTTCGCACAGTTATTACAAGAAATCAATATGCAGCTTAATAAAACTGCAGAAGCTGTTGCTAGACATGACGAAGATCTTTCTCGTAATTTCGGTCTACAATAAGACAGATAAAAAGAAATATATAATTTAGCCATGCAACCATACGTTGTATGGCTAAATTACTTTAAAACTAGAGTAAGATACGAAGTCTTTCATTAGATAGACTCGCAGTCGCAGGAGTGATAAGTAGTGAAAAAGTTCAAATGGAGCATCTTGTTGTTTATTATTTTAGCTCTTGTACTATCAACAGGGGTCTCCTATTTAGCATTAAATCAAAATGTTAAGAAAGCTAATGAGAATACTACACCAAAAATGACAGTTGCGTTGGTAAATGAAGATCAGGGCACTGTATTTGAGGGCAATAAAATAGCGTTTGGAGATCAATTTGTTAAAAATGTAAATAAAAATACGAAACAAGAATGGTACGTAGTTAGTCGCGGGGTAGCAGAAAATGGATTGAAAAATAATAATTACAATATGATGATTGTTATTCCAAATGATTTTTCTAGGAAAGCAGTTGCGATTGATTCAGAGATTCCGGAGAAATTAACTTTAAACTACAAAGTAAATGCAACTGGGAATAAGGATTTGAAAGCTGAGGCAGAAAATACAGCTTCTGTTATTTTAGAAGATTTCAATAAGCAAATAATCGACGTTTATTTTGCGAGTATTATCGGTAAGCTACAAGGTGCACAAGATAATATAGGTAAAATAATTGAAAAAGGAAACGTTCAAACAACTATGTATAAAAAAGATATACATAGTCCGTTAGCAAATTACACAAATCAATTTAAAACAGTACAAGATTATACAGGTGTTTCTGTTAATAGCTTCAAAGGATTTCAGGATGTTTTAAAAGGTTTCGGTCAAGCGTTAGATGAAGGGAATAAATCTAACAGTACGTACTTAGATGGTTTTAATAACTTTCAAAAAATGCAAACTGATAACAATTTATTAGCGAATAATTTCACAAATCAATTTAATCAATATATGAATGATATGAATACAGGCGATGCTTTAAAGCAATTAAGTGCATTGGAATCCGCTAATAAAATTATTTCAAATCAATTTACGTTTTCAGAGAAAGAACCCAATATTTTAACTGATGCTTCAGCGATTCAAAAATATTTAGCAGATGTAAAAAAACAAGTGTCTGAATATGATACAGAACTTGCAGGGAAGTTAGAAAGTGATATTCAAGAGACGGTAATTAAGAAATTAAAGCAATCTATGTCGAATGATGGAAAGCAAGAAATCTTCATAAATACATTAATGAAACAACCAGATGCTCGAATAAAGAAACAAATCGAGAATTTAATTGCGAAATTACCTAGTTTAAACATGGAAGAAATCGGTCAAAGTGATTTGCCAGATACAACGAAATTACAACTGCAAAATGTAATTCAATTTACAAAAAAATATAATAAAGAAAATAATTTTTATTATGATCCTGTAAATAAAATATCTTTAGGAAACGCAATTAAAGAAGTAAAGGATAGACTTTATACAGAGGGAATTACATTTAGTGATACTGCGAAAGTAATTAAAATGGAATCTCCGCAAATTTTGAAGATAAAGATTCCAGAAGAATTTAAACTAGATGGAAGTACAGGATTCTTACATATTGATGATGTGGATCGTACAAGTGACTTTCTTCAAAGCGAAGCAGGAGAAATTACAATAGCTCCTCGTAATGAAGGGGATATAAAGATTAGCTTGGATGTGAAGTTAAAAGATCCAAACATCAATATAGATGTTTTCTCTCCTGTAACATGGCAGTGGGAATTGAGCGGGACTCATAAAAAAGAAACTAGTCCTGAAAAAGAAGAACCTAATAAAGAGGATAAAGGAACACAAACTGAAAATAGCAAGGTGGAAAATGTGGTTCATAAATCACAGTATGGCATAATGCCGTTGGTACACAGTGCTAAAAACCCTATTATTAAAAAAATGGAAAACACAACAGGGAAAGATAACGGAACCGGAGGAAACCC